>CAYTRP010000765.1:0-1503 GCA_964440195.1 uncultured Candidatus Sumerlaeota bacterium | reverse complement strand
GGCCGACCCACAGCAATTCGCCAGGCGTGGCCCTCTTGCGCAAGCATCCCCGGTACACGTCATTGGTAAAGACGCCCGCGACGGCGTTGTAATCCCCCGCGAGCGTTGACATGGTGGCCGCGAACATGGCGGCAATCATCAATCCCACCAGGCCGACGGGAAGAAGCTCGCGACACATGAGCGCGTAGACCTGGCGTATCTCGGCACCCTCGAGGCCGGGAATGACGACGCGCGCCGCGAATGCCGGGATCATGATGAGAAAGGGAGTGATGAACAGGAGCCCGCCAACCCCATAGGCAACCTTGCGGGCCTCGCGAGCGGAACCTACCGAGTAAAAGCGCTGCACCAAGGACCATGCGGAACTGTAGTTTAGAAACAGAAGGGCGGTCCAGGCTAGGATGTACGGGACGTTTCTGGTCTCGTCTGTCAGGTTGAAGTATCCCGGCGGTGCCTGATCGATGATCGGCATGACTCCGCCTGACTTGATCAGGGACAGGGGAATCAGAACCGCGATGGCAAAGAACATCACGATGGCCTGGACGAAGTCCGTGATCATGACTCCCCAAAGCCCGCCCATGAACGTATAGATGAAGATGACCGTGCCCGAGAAGAGAATCGCATAGAAGATCCACTGCTGCCCGAGTCCCATTGTCCCGGCGAGCAATGTCCCGATGGCAAGAAGCTTCAAACCACTGTCGATGACTCGCAGGGGAATGTTCATCCATGCAAGGCCCTGGCGCATGGTGACGCCAAAGCGTTGCTCGACGAACTCGAGTGCGCTGGTGCGCGCCGCCCCGTGCCAAAGGGAGGCGAAGAAGTAACCGGTAAGAAAGACGGCGGGCACGGCCATGTAGAAGAGGGTCATTCCGACCAGGCCGTCGCGATACGCGATCTCCGGGTACATGACGAAGCTGAAGGCGCTGAAGGTGGTCATGTAGTAGGAGACGGAGGAGAGCCACCAGGGGACCTTCCCGCCGCCGCCGAAGTACTCGCGAATGTTCACGTTTCGGCCCGAGAAATAGGCGCCGATCCACACCATGACCGCGAAATATGCGATGACAACAATCTGGTCGGCAATGCCAAAGGACATCAGAGTCTCCGTTCCGGGTGGTGCCCGGGCTCCAGCGGCCTCGTTCCCGACAGGGATGGGCGGCGAGAGTGGGGATGGTCAGGCGGATGCAAGGAAGCCTCCGTCGACGTACAGTATCTGGCCGTTCACGAAGCTCGCGGCATCCGAGGCGAGGAACACCACCGGTCCTCGCAGTTCTCCGGGATCGCCCCACCGTGCGGCGGGAGTGCGTTTCGTCAACCAGGCGCTGAACTCGGCATTCTCGACCAAGGGGCGGGTCATCTCCGTGGCAAAGTACCCGGGCCCGATGGCGTTGACCTGAATGCCGTGACGTGCCCATTCGGTCGCCATCGCACGGGTGAGCATCTTGAGTCCCCCCTTGGCAGCCGCATAGGGGGCGATGGTCGCGCGGCCCACTTCGCTCATCAGGGAGC
>CAYTRP010000764.1:0-1507 GCA_964440195.1 uncultured Candidatus Sumerlaeota bacterium | reverse complement strand
CCGGATGTTGATGGTGGCCGCTCTGCGGCGCACCTCGGCGGCGGCAATGTGCCGACTATTTCAGGTCAGAAGGTAGTCCAGGGCGTGGGCCGAAGCAAGGGCGAGATGCAGGGCGTCGGCCAGTTCGCCTTCGGGCAGAAGGCGCTCGGCGAGATAAACGCGCGCCAGGTCCTCGGCGTCGGGCGTGGATGGAAGCACGGGGATCTCGCGAACGGCGGCCAGACGGCGCTCGGCCGCGGAGGGATTTCCACGCCCAAGCTCTTCGATGACGTAGGGAGAAACGAACGGCCGGACGAACTGAAGCCGGGCTTCCCGCCAATCGACGGTGATAATCTGATGGGCAAGGGTCACGACATCCTTCGACGGCCGCGCGACCAGATAGCTGACCACGGAGGTTTCAATATAAACGGACGGCGCTGAGGTCATGATGATGAACCGGGTTGTTCGGCGTTAACTCACTCGATTTGGCCGAGGAGTTGGCGGGAATGGCAAGGGAAGTGAGAATTCAGAAAACAAGCAGGGTAACACGGGCCTCCCGCCCAAGACCGGCCACTGTCATCCCCGCCTACCCGACTTTCGATGAAAAGAGAGCTGGATGGCCAAAAAGCCGTTATTGGCAAGATGCCCATGGCACCTTAAAAAGGCAGCTTCTTCGTATTCGCCTGCCTTCATTTTCACACACTCTCAGGAGGAAGCGCTCGGATCGGGATGGGCGAGAACTTCGGCGGTTTGCTGTTCGCGGAAATTGGCGATGGCCTGACGAATCGCGGGGTGGCTCCGGGCCAGGATGGCCGCGGCCAACAGCGCCGCGTTGGCCGCCCCGGCGGCACCAATGGCCAGTGTCCCGACCGGAATCCCCTTCGGCATCTGGACGATGGAGAGCAGGGAATCGATCCCTTTCAGCACCCGCGATTCCACCGGGACTCCGAGGACCGGGAGAAGCGTGCGCGCAGCCGCCATTCCGGGCAGGTGGGCCGCCCCCCCGGCCCCGGCAATAATCACCTCCAGGCCGCGCTCCTCCGCCGTCGCGGCGTACTCGAACAAGAGTTCCGGCGTCCGGTGGGCGGAGACGACCCGGACTTCGTGGGCCACGCCCAATTGGTCCAGCATTTCGGCCGCATGACGCATGGTCTCCCAATCGGACCGGGAGCCCATGATCAGGCCAACCAGCGGTTTGGCGGAGTCGGGCATCGGGCGGATTCCTTCCTCGCTACGGGGGGTGGGAACTTTCCCGGCAGAGTTGTTGTCCAACTCCCCGACGTGGCCCAAGGGGAAACGACACCACCACGGGCCGATTGCCGTTGAACAGGGCACAAGGCCCACGCTACTATTCTCTTCGAATCACCGATCCAGGAGGATCAACCCCATGAACACCCTGAAAACAGTGACCATCGTCGTTTTGGCCACGAGCCTGATGACCGTCGTCCCGACGGGTGCAAGGGCCGATAGATGGTACAACAGCAAGGGGGCGTGGGCGACCTACGGATTCGTGGGCGGCGCGCTCGTC
>CAYTRP010000763.1:729-1508 GCA_964440195.1 uncultured Candidatus Sumerlaeota bacterium | reverse complement strand
TGGGGGAGCGCACGCTTCCAGCGTGCTCCGTTCCGCATCCTTGCGGAACGGTCTTACGACTGTTCTTCCGGTCTGCACAATCAGGAGCGCTCCACACGGTTTTCCGCAGGATGCGGAAAACGGCACGCTGGAAGCGTGCGCTCCCCAATGATGCGCGTCCTGCTTTTCCCGTCTCGCATTTTGACAATCCGGCGATCACAACTTGCAAGGAGCCGGGGATGGAGTTTGGTGCAGTGTTGATCTTAAAAAGCGACTGCCATGATACCGAAACCATTCCAGGATGACCGCGCCGTCAATTTGCTGACCCGCGTTCGTGAAGACATTTCCCATCTCCGCCAGGATTTGGGGAATCTCGTCAATCACACCACCCGCCAGACCTTGCCGCGGGGTGCGCGCGAATTGGCCGACAGCGCCCGCCAGCAACTCGAACTGGGCCGGAGGTATGCCGTGAAGCGCATCCGCCGTCTCGGCAGGAACGGCCACCCTTCGCACGAGACCGTCGGCCTGCTCGGCGGGGCGATCCTCGTCGGGGTGATCGCGGCGGGCGCCTGGCTGTTCCTGCGCGGTTCCCGGCACGCCATCCCCGAAGAAGGGGAGGTGGAAGAGTTCGATCCCGGCAATGGCTCCTGACCTCCCGCGGCCATGAAAACGCGCATTCCCGCTCCCGATACGCTCGCCGCCTACGAGCGGGCGGCGGAGGAAGTCGGCGAATTGCGCCGCAAGGGCATCCATTGCCACCTGGAGGAGCACGGTGATACGGGCGGGCATTGCATCGAGGT
>CAYTRP010000763.1:0-719 GCA_964440195.1 uncultured Candidatus Sumerlaeota bacterium | reverse complement strand
GGGCTGAAAAGTGAAGCACTTGTGACCCACCGGGGCATTGACGCTCCGGAATCGGCATGCACAATCCCGCCGCCCGGCGGCCCGCATCGTGCTACCGGACACTCTGCAACACCATCATGACCACCATCGCCATCAACGGATTCGGGCGCATCGGCCGCCTCGTCTTCCGCGCCCTCGTCGAGCAGGGCCATCTGGGAACGACTTTCAACGTCGTCGCCGTCGGTGACATCGTCCCGGCCGACAACCTCGCCTACCTGCTGAAGTACGATTCCACGCAGGGCAAATTCAACGGCACGGTCGCTTCCAAGAAATCCTCCCCGGATGTCGCGGAGGACGACGTGCTGGTGGTCAACGGCCACGAAATCAAGGTCGTCAGCGCCCGCACGCCGGACGGCCTGCCGTGGAAGGAACTCGGCGTCGAAGTCGTGATCGAGTCCACCGGCCTCTTCACCGAGGCGGAAAAGGCCAAGGGCCACCTCGCCGCGGGCGCCAAGAAAGTCATCATCTCCGCCCCGGCCAAGGGCGAGGACGGCACCTTCGTCCAGGGCGTCAACGACGAACTCTACGATCCGGCCAAGCACCACATCATCTCCAACGCGAGCTGCACCACCAACTGCCTCGCCCCGATCGTCCACGTCCTGCTCAAGGAAGGATTCGGCATCGAGGAAGGCTTGATGACCACCATCCACTCCTACACCGCCACGCAGAAGACGGTGGAC
>CAYTRP010000762.1:0-1514 GCA_964440195.1 uncultured Candidatus Sumerlaeota bacterium | reverse complement strand
GCGGGCGGCGAAGTACAGGCGCCAGTTGCTGAAGATGCGCAGGCCGAATTGGTCGTCATTCCAGATCTGGTTGTCCGGCGGGTTGGCCACGATCTTCAGAAGCTGGGGAAACTTCTGTTCCCGGGCCGTGTCGCGGTTGCGGCGGCTGATGTCGAGTTCCGTGTCGATCTTGTTCACGAGGTTCTCGAAGAGCAGGACGGTGGTTCGCTGCGAGCGCTCCCTCGGCAGCGGGATCATCGATCCGTTGTCGAGATGGAGTTCGATCTGCTGGCTGTCCTCGCGGGCGATGATCCGGCCGCTCAGCGCGCTGATCATGAACTGTTCCGGCTCGTCGTTTGGCCCGCGCGTCGAGCCGCTGTCCGGGGGAACCTCGGTTCCATGGACGCTCAGGCGGATCGTGACGCCATTCATGTGAAGGACGCCGGGCTCGGGTTCGACGCCCTCGGGGCGCTCCTCGTAGTAGATGCTCAGTTGGCTGCCCGTGTTGCCAATGCTGGGATAGATGACGCCGGGCTTGAGATTCGAGAGGAGGTTGAATTGCGCCTCGGTGCTGAGCTGGGTCAGGCGCTGGAAGAACCCGGGGATGACGAACTGGCCGACGGCCATGAGCCCCAGGGAGATGACGAAGGCGACGATGACGACGGGATAGAAGACCCGCGCGAGGTGCACCCCCGAGGCACGCATGGCGAGGATCTCGTTTTCCGCGGCGAGGCGCCCGATGCCGATGATGGTGGCCAGCAGGATGGCCATGGGGATGGTGAGGGTGATCAGGGTGCCGAGGATGATGAGGAGGACCTGGCCGACGATGCCCATGCTGACGCCGGCGCTGAGCAGCAGGCGGCTGAGATCGAACAGGCGCAGCACCATCAAGGCGAAGACGAAGAAGCCCGCGCTGACGAGAAAGGGGGCGACCAGTTCCTTGAAGGCGTAGAATTGAAGAGTCTTCATTCGGTTTGGAGAGAAGCGCGAGCCGGATTGGTTGGCACGACCTGAAGCGATTGCGGAAGCACTGCGCCAAAAGCGGGACGCCCCGCGCGGTGAATCGCGACGGGGCGTCAGGCAATCGCAGGTGGGGGAGTGACGCAAGCCCGGAGGGGGCCTGCGGGGCCGATGCTAAAGGTCTTTTAGTTCCTTCTCGTCGTAGCCAAAGACCGCGCGCTTGCCCTTTACGGTGATGGGGCGCTTGATCAGGTTGGGATCGCGCATCATGAGCTCGATGGCACCCTTCTTGGTGGGCGGATCATCCTTCAGGCCATGGTCGCGGTACGCGGTGGACCGCGTGTTCAGGTAGGCTTTGACGTTCTTGGCGTCGATGTGGGTTTCGAGGAGGGAGCGGGGAGGGGGATATTCGTCAAGGTCTCGACGATCGACCTCATGGCCGATGGTCTCGAGGAACTTGAGGGTCTTGTTGCAGGCGGAACATCCCTTTTTGTAGTAGAAGGTGACCTTGGACATGTCTTGGGGAGACTCTAGGCGTTAGGTGTCCTTCACCAACCGTGCGATGAGCCAATCAC
>CAYTRP010000761.1:0-1515 GCA_964440195.1 uncultured Candidatus Sumerlaeota bacterium | reverse complement strand
GACGGCGATGGCCGCCAGAATGGCGATGATCGCCGTCCCCAATTTCCTTGAAGCCCAAACACGCAGCAAGGTCTCCCGCGTTTATTCGGACATCCGCACGCTCAATCTGGGCATGGCCAGCTACGCCGTGGACCACAACGCGGCTCCCTTCAACACCTACACGCCATCGGGCACCAACCGGGGCCGCTACCACGATCCGGGCACGGGATGGAACTTCTTCGGATTGCCGTGGCAACTGACTTCCCCGGTCAGCTACCTGACGGTTGGCCTGCTCAAGGATCCGTTCGCCGTGGGCGGAACGCAAACCGCCGGCGGCTCCTTCTACTTCAATCAACAGCACTACTTCTACGAGGCCGCCCATCAGGAGGGGCAGTACGTGCGCGCGCGCTTCTACGATCATTATCTCCTGCCCAATGCCGACCATGCGCCGCAGGTACTGGACACCAAGATGGGCTATGTCCTGTGGTCCATGGGCCCCGATCTCACGAATGGCTTCATGGTGACGACCTACGGCGGATACGGCAACCAGTACGACCCGTCGAACGGAACGGTGAGCTATGGGGACATCGGCAAGTTCGCGGCTGGCGGGACGGTGATCGAGCGCTGATCTTCATGGCGCCCACCCCTTTCGCCCGCAGATGGCTTGCATGGCGCGCGCGCGCGTTGGTTGCCGGCCTGCACCTGTTGATGACATCGGGTGCCGCTGCCGGGGCGGACCGCGTGCTGGATTCCTTTGAGGAATCCTCGTCCTGGGAGTGCCATGAGCCCGGTTCGCCGTGGGAGACCGATGTCCGGGGAACGGCGCCGGCGGATTCCCATGTCACCGAGGGGAGCAGGGCCCTGCGCGTCGTGTTCGATCCCGAGCGCGGGCACGGCAAGGGCCAGATCTCGCGGCCCTTCGCCCCGGGGCTGGATCTCTCGAACGATGCGCGTCTTCTCGTCGATGTGCACACCGACTCGGCGCTTGTCCTGCGCGCCGACATTCACGACGCCAACAACGAGTATGTGGCGGGTCGGCATGTCATTCTCGCGGGGGGCACGCATCGCGATGTGGCGCTGAGCCTGCTTTCCTTTCCGCGCGAGCGCCTGCGCGGCGTGCAAAGGCTGTCGCTCTCCTTTACCGGACACGAGCCGGATACCCTGCTGGTGTTTGACAACCTGAGGTTGGTGGCTCGAGTCGATGACGACGCGGCGGAAGCACCGCGCCGTTCCCGCCAGCAGGCCGTCGACTCGCTCTTTCGCGCGCCTGGCAACGTTGTGGGCGGCGCTGCCATCAAGGTCTCCAGCATCGAGGGCCCCTCGACTCCCGCCTCCGCCGCCATCGACGAATCCCACGACACGCGCTGGGCGTCCACCTATCGCGATGACGAATGGCTGGAAATGCACTTCGCGCGCACGGTCCCCATCAACCAGGTCGCCCTGCATTGGGAGACGGCCTTCGCCGCCACGTATCGCGTCCTCGCACAGCAATCTTCGGGCGAGTGGATCGAAGTCGCCGCCATCGACGATGGACGG
>CAYTRP010000760.1:0-1525 GCA_964440195.1 uncultured Candidatus Sumerlaeota bacterium | reverse complement strand
TTGATGGTGGCCGCTCTGGGGCGCACCATCAACATCCGGGAAGGTTTCAGCGTCCCCATTCTCTGCACCCCCGAAGAATTGATGCCGGAAGACTCGTAAGGATTTCCGATCATGTGGACCGACCCCATCGTCGAGGAAGTACGCGCCATTCGCCGCGAGATCGCCGCCGAGGTGGGCAACGACCTGCATCGCCTCTGCGAACGCGCCCGCGAATGGGAACGCCAGCACCCCGAACGCATCGCGGTGCCCACGGAAAACGCAGGGGCGAATCGGGATTCGTGATTCGCCCTTCAAGCTACTTTGCGGGGCGCATGTATCGGAACCCGGAAAAATTTGAAGCGCACTCCGGGAGTCCCATCAACCAATGGCATCGTTCCAGCATCGCGTCGGCATCCTCGGTGGTGGCCAACTGGCCCGCATGATCGCCCTCGCGGGGATTCCCCTCGGGATTTCCTGCCGCTGCTTCGATGAATCGCCGGATGCCTGCGCGGGCGACGTGGTTCCCGTGGACGTGGGCCGGTACGACGACGAGGCCGCCCTGCGCGCCTTCGCTCGGCGCGTGGACCTCGTGACTTACGAATTCGAAAACGTGCCGGTTCAGGCCGCCGAGATTCTGGCGCAGGAGCGCCCTGTTTACCCGCCTCCGCGCGCGTTGGAGGTCTCCCAGGACCGCGTCGTGGAGAAGAACTTCTTTCGCGCCAACGGCGTGGAAACGGCGGACTTCGTGGCGATCAACTCGCTCGCGGACTTGCAGGATGCCGTGGCCTCCTTCCCGCTGCCCAGCATCCTCAAGACCCGCAGGCTTGGCTACGATGGCAAGGGGCAGGCAGTGATCCATTCCGCCCCTGATTGCCTGACCGCCTGGGAAACCATCGGGCGGGCACCGGCAATCCTCGAGGCCATGGTGCCATTTCGCCGCGAGCTATCGCTGCTGGTCGTCCGGGGGCGTCAGGGTGAGCTTGTTTCCTATCCGCTCGTCGAAAACACTCATCGGGGGGGCATCCTGCGCCTGTCCATTGCGCCTGCACGGGATCTCGCCCGTTCGCTGCAATTGCAAGCCGAGGAGTTGGGCCGCCGCGTCGTCGAGTCGTTGGGCTACGTTGGCGTGCTGGCAATCGAGCTGTTCGAAATCGGGGACCGACTTGTGGCCAATGAGGTGGCCCCGCGCGTGCACAACTCCGGGCACTGGAGCATCGAGGGTGCCGTCACCAGCCAGTTCGAGAATCACCTGCGGGCCGTTTGCGGACTTCCGTTGGGCTCGACGGAAGTGCGCGGAGCCGCGGCCATGGTGAACCTCGTTGGAGGGATTCCGCCACTGACCTCGCTCCTGAACCACCCCGAAGCCCACGTGCACCTTTACGGAAAACAACTCCGCCCGGGGCGCAAGGTCGGCCACATCAGCCTGGTCGCCGCGAACCACGCCGAACTGCACAACCGCCTTGGCCCCCTGCGCGACCTCGCCGAGCGGTTCGCCGATCCGCCGCTTTTGCAGTCGACTTCGGCGGTTGACCGGCTCGATTCGCAT
>CAYTRP010000759.1:0-1525 GCA_964440195.1 uncultured Candidatus Sumerlaeota bacterium | reverse complement strand
GCCAACTGGAACTGGCGGCCAGCATCGATGTGCGGCTGGCATTCCACCTACTGGCTCCGCTCAAGGAGCGGCTGGTGCTGGACCTCGGTGCCGGCTTGGGGTTGCATGCCATCCTCCTCGCCCGCGCCGGGGCGAGGGTGGTCGCCTGCGACATCAGTCCCAACCGCCTGCGGGAAGCCCGCCGCCTGGCGGTCGAAGCGGGCATCCCCGACGGGCGCATCTCATTTGTCGTGGCCGAGGCCGAACGGCTCCCCTTCGCCGACACCGCGCTCGGCGGCATTTTCACCAAGAGCGTGCTCATTCATACGGACCTCCCCCGCGCGGCGGGGGAATGCGCCCGTGTGCTCTCGCCCACCGGGTGCGCCATCTTCATCGCGCCGCTGGATCGGAATCCGTTTGTGGTCTTGTATCGACTGCTCTTGGCCCCCCGCGAATGGCGGAGCATCACGCGCTATTTCGACAAGTTGGCGATCAACGAACTGGGCCACCCATTCACGAAGCGTGGATTTCATGGCGGCATCACCCCGGTCCACTATCTCGGCTTCTTCGCCAGCATTGCCCAGTTTCAGTTGGAATCGCCGAAACTCATGCGCGCCATGGAGCGGGTTCTTCATCGCATGGACAGGATGATCTTCGCGGTCTTTCCGCCGTTTCGGCGGTACGCGTGGTTTGTGGTGATGCGATTTTCGCACACGCCTGGCAACGCCCGGCAAGCCCCTTTCTGAATTCGCATTACTCGCCAACCGCATCGCTCGCGGGAAACGCCCGCTCCAGCCGCTCCAACCGCGCTTCCAACTCCTCGACCCTCGCGCCCCTTTTCGCGATCTCCGCGTCGGTTTCCGCGCGCAGTTCCCGCACGGCTTCGGCGGCCAGCGCCTCGAACCCGCCCACGGTGAGCGTCTTGAGCCCCCGCGAGTCCGTGCGCACCCATTCGGGGAAGACCTGTTGAACGTCGTCCGCAAGCAGGCCCATTTGCCTGCCCGTGTGGCCGCCGGAGGCGCGGACGTCATTCCACTCGAAGGACACGCCCCGAAGCGACAGCATCTTCTCCAACGCCCCGTCCAACGGCGCAATGTTGGTTTTCAGCCGCTGGTCGGACCAGATCGTCCAGGCGCCGGTTCCCGGCTTGAACGCCGCGTCGGCGTGCAACAGGAGCGCGGCGTCGATGAAGCCGACAGAAATCGCCAAGGCATGCGTGCCTCCCGCCGCGATGGCGGTGAACATGCCTTCCGGGACATCGGTCTGGCCCGCGTCATTCTCTCCCCAGCCAACCAGCGTGCCGTCGGTCCGAATCGCCAGGCTGTAGCTAGAGCTAGCGCCCTCTCCTCCCGCCGCGATGGCGGTGAACGTGCCGGACGGGACATCGGTCTGGCCCAGGTGATTCGCCCCCCAGCCCGCCAGCGTCCCGTCGGCACGGATCGCCAAGCCGTGTGCCTGTCCCGCCATGATGGCGGTGAACGTGCCGGACGGGACATTGGTCTGGCCCAAGCTGTTACTCCCCCAGGCGGCCAGCGTCCCGTCGGTG
>CAYTRP010000758.1:0-1525 GCA_964440195.1 uncultured Candidatus Sumerlaeota bacterium | reverse complement strand
CCCTGCCTCCCCGGCCCGGCGGCGGACCCGTCGGGCCTCCCCCGGGATATGGCTACGGAGCTTATCCGCCCCCGGGCTACGGCGGCGGCTATGGCCCGCCCCCCGGTTATCCGGGCATCCGTCCTCCTTACTCCCAAGCGCCCAAGCCCAAACGCAGCCGGGCCCCCCTGATCATCGGGGTTCTCTTCCTGCTTTTCATCGTCGCCTCGATCGCCATCGCCGGCATTGGCTTCGCCGCATCGGGCGCGGGGGGCGGCTTCAGCCTCAACTTTTTCGGCGACCGCATCGCGATCCTCGAGGTGCAGGGCGTCATCGGCCAGGGCGAGACCTTCGAAGCCGACACCGACCGCCTCGCCAAAGTCGTGCGCAACTGGGCCGACAATACGCGCATCAAGGGCATGGTGCTCGACATCAACAGCCCCGGCGGCTCCGTTACCCCCACGTGGGAATTGTACGAGGCGATCCGGTACTTCAAGGACCAGGGCAAACCCGTCTATGCCAGCATGGGCGAGACGGCCGCGAGCGGCGGTTATCTTCTGGCCATGTCCGCCGACGAGGTGTATGCCACCAAATCCACCCTCACGGGCAGCATTGGCGTGATCTTTTCCCTCATGGGCTACGAGGAACTCTTCCGCAAGATCGGCCTCGAGTCCCGCCCCATCAAGAGCGGCGAGTTCAAGGACATCGGCTCGGGCACACGCCCCATGACCGAAGCGGAGAAGGCGCTGCTTGAGGACCTCATCGGCAACATCTACGACCAATTCCTCGAGCTCGTCGTGGAAAACCGTCTCGAAGCCGTGCGCGACCGCCTCGCCGTGCGCGAGGGCATCGCCCGCGCCGACGTCACCGATGAAATGGTCGAGGCCGAAATTCGCGGCCTGTGCGACGGACGCATCTTCAGCGGCGAGCAGGCCCACAAGACCGGCATGGTCGACAAGCTCGGCTACCGCGCCGATGTCGTGACCGCCATGAAGACCAAGCTTGGCATCTCGGAGGACACCACCGAAGTCATGACCCCCGCGCCTCCCGTCCGCGGGCTCTTCGGAATGATGACCCGCGCCGCCTCGCTCCTCGAATCCCCCGCGGCCGGCATGCCGAAGCTGGAGTACCGCTTCACGATGTGAAGGTTCGAAGGAGCGCAGTCGATGCAAACAATTCGGATGGTCATAGGGCCAATGGCAAGGGTGGCATGAACCTCCACCTGGAGGAAGGTTCCCTTCCCCCAGGGAGTTTCCGTGCAGGTATCCGTCGTGGTCCTTGATAAGGATCACAATGGCTTGGTGGAGAAGGATTGGGAGGCAACTGGCCGAGGCGATTGCAAAACAAAGTAGCTGGGGCATCTTGCCAATGCCGTTCAGTGGTTTCGCGCGTCCATGTGCACGATCCACGCCCCGGTTTTTCGCCCACGACTTTTCGCGCCAGAAGGAACCCCGGAATGGGGTTTCGTATCATAGCCGGGGGTTGACGCGCGTCTACCCCCGGTTAGAGCGCCTCAAATTTCTACCGCGAAGCGGTTCTCGCCTTT
>CAYTRP010000757.1:0-1529 GCA_964440195.1 uncultured Candidatus Sumerlaeota bacterium | reverse complement strand
CTTGCCCGGCCGCGCGCGGGGGGATCACCACCTCGGTGTGACCACGCCGCTTCTCCTCGGGGAGGAGCGCGATGAAGGCGGCGTCGAGATCGTCGGTGCCGGTTCGGCGAAGCAGCTCCGCCGGGCTGCCGGTGGCGAGCACCCGGCCGGCGTCCATCGCCACCAGCCGGTCGAATCGCGCCGCCTCCTCCATATAGGCGGTAGCGACGAGAACGCTCATCCTCGGCCGGTCGGCGCGGATGCCGTCGATCAGCTCCCAGAACTGACGGCGCGCCAGGGGATCGACACCCGTCGTGGGCTCGTCGAGGATCAGCAGGTCGGGATCGTGGACCAGCGCGCAGCAGAGGCCGAGCTTCTGCTTCATGCCGCCCGAGAGCTTGCCCGCCGGCCGGTCGGCGAAGGGCGCGAGTCCGGTCGCGCGCAGCAGCTCGAAGATGCGGCGCTCGCGCTCGGCGCGTCCCTGGCCGAACAGCCGGGCGAAGAAATCGACATTCTCGAAGACCGAGAGCGTGAAGTAGAGGTTCTTGCCGAGGCCCTGCGGCATGTAGGCGATGCGCGGGCAGGTCACCCGCCGGTGCGCGGCATCGGCGATGTCGCCGCCCAGCACCTCGATCCGCCCCGCCTGCATGACGCGGGCGCCGGCGATCAGCGACAGCAGGCTCGACTTGCCGACGCCATCCGGCCCGATCAGCCCCACCATCTCGCCGGCGGCGAGGTCGAGATCGACCGCCTCGATCGCCCGGGTGCTGCCGAAGGACAGCCCAACCCCGCGCGCGCGCACCACCGGCGGTGGCTGCGCTGCGTCCGGCGGCAGGTCGTTCATTGCAGGAGTTTGTTCTGCAGCGCCGCCGGCCACGCGGCTTCGGGGTCGAGCCGGACATAGGCGACCCCCGGAAGGCCGGCCTTCACGTATTCGATGTAGCGGCGCAGCAGTTCGGGGTCGACATGGGCGCGGACGCGGAACATCAGCTTCTGGCGTTCCTGCTCGGTCTCCACGGTCTTGGGCGTGAACTGGGCGACATCGGCGACGAAGGTGACTTCCGCCGGGATCACATATTCCGGCGCCGCGTCGAGGACGAGGCGGGCCTCGCTGCCGATCGCCACCCGGCCGGCCTGCTCGGTGGGCAGGAAGAACGACATGTAGACGTCCTCGAGGTCCACCATGTTGAGCACCACGCCCCCCGCGGCCACGACCTCGCCGGGCTGCACGACCCGGTACTGCACGCGTCCGGAGCGAGGGGATCTCAGTGCTGCGTCGTCGATGTCGGCCTGGATGCGCTCAATCGTCGCCTGGGCCGCATCGACCCGCGCGTTCGCCTCGACGACCTGGGCCTCGGCGGTGCTGATCGCCGCGTCCGCCGCCGCCGCTTGCGCTTCGGCGGCGGCGACCGTCGCGCGGGCGCTGGCGTAGCGGGCGCTGTCGTCGTCGAGCAGCTGCTCGGAGGTGGTGCCGCGGGTGGTGAGCTCCTCGGTGCGCAGGAACCGCTTGTGGGCGGCGTCACGCTCGGCCTCGCGCTGTGCCACGACCG
>CAYTRP010000756.1:0-1532 GCA_964440195.1 uncultured Candidatus Sumerlaeota bacterium | reverse complement strand
CGATGCCGAAACCCTTGCTGCCGATGCGTCCGAGCGTGGCCATCCGGTGCGTGCGCGGCGAGTGCAGGCGGACCAGCACGCACAACGCTTCCAGCACGGAGGTTTTGCCCTGGGCGTTGTCGCCGGTCAGAAGCGCGCCCTCGGCCGGCACCTCAAGGTCCAGCGAGGCGAAACATCTGAAATCGATCAAGCGCAGCGAGCCAAGCACGGCGGAGGAGTAGGGGGAAATCCGGCTGCTGGGAAGGGATGAGTGGATTTTCAGCGGGTAATCGTCGCGACCCCGGATGAATGTCGCCCGGTGATCAACGTGCTCGTCGCCGTGTCACAACCTATCATGAATTGATACCCCCCGGCGACCGGGCCGGACAGGTTGTAGCAGGAAAAATTGAAGGCATGGCCAGTGGAGGTGAAGGAGGTGAGAATGAAGGGAAACATCTCCGAGGATTCGGCATTGGCCTTGAATGTCCCGACGCCACTTCCGCCGGAGCCGTCGAACGAGTAGATCAAAGTCTGGGCGCCGAATTTCATCTCCACCGTCCGGTTGGTCAAACGGGTCGGCGTGACCGAGCCGGGATGGGTGACCCAAGTGAGGTTGTAAAACGCCTTGGACGCCGACGCATCGTCCAGAGCTGCCGGCCCGATGATGGAAACGAAGCCAGCCGGGGCGATCCCGCTCTGGCGCTTGGCCGAGGGCAGTTCCAGCCAGCTGTTCGGGGCAAGCGTGATGGATCGGAAAGCGCGGAAGATGTCGCCGGTGGCTTGATTTTCATTCGGATTCCAGCTGGCCGAAACATTGGGGGTCACCACCAGATTGCCCTTCGCTTGGGCCACGACCGGCAGGTTTTGCGCGTGTTCGTTGAAGGCGATGGCCGGGGCATCCGTGCGGGTAATGGTCACTTCATTGATCGTCGTCGCGTTGGGACCGGCGACGATCATCGCATCCACGACCGCCCGACTGGCTGGCGAGATGACAAGTCCGAAGATGGTGTGGACATGGTCGAACGTCGGTTGGGGGACACTGCCCGTGAAAAAGAACTGGCTGCCATTGGTATTTGGACCGGCGTTGGCCATCGACAGGACATAAGGCACGTGGATCAGCGGGGAATTGAATTCATCCTTGAAGGTGTAACCCGGACCATCGGAGCCATCACCTTTGGGAGAACCTCCTTGAGCGAACTTGAAACCGCTGGTGTCGGAAGTCCGGTGGATCCTGATGCCGTTGTAAAACGGATCATTGCGGATGCGGCCGGTGAGGGGATCCACCCACGGGCGGGAGCCTTCCGCCAGGGTGATGAAATTCGCCACCGCCTGGGGGGCATTGTCGTATTGCAGCTCAACATCCACCGTCCCTCGGGACGTTTGGAAATGGGCCACAATCCCGGCGTGCGACGGGCTGCACAGGGCGATCAGGAGGACAAGCAATCTCACGCGCGCGAATTCGACAGAATGAACCGCGAGCGGCAAGCCCGCTTTCCTCCCATTTTCACCTCACTCCTTCTCCAACAGATCCGTCGCCAGCTTCACATACGTTT
>CAYTRP010000755.1:717-1535 GCA_964440195.1 uncultured Candidatus Sumerlaeota bacterium | reverse complement strand
GCTCCCACGGGGGCTGGGCGCTGACCCGCAGCGTCGGGAAGCGGCGGATGACGGCGGACAGCAGCAGCTGTGCCTCCATCCGGGCCATGCCGGCGCCGATGCAGTAGTGGATTCCGCCGCCGAAGGCGAGGTGCGAGAGGTGTCCGCCCTCGCGGCGGATGTCGAAGGTGTCGGGGTCGGTGTTGCGGTCCGGGTCGCGGTTGGCGGACGCGATCAGGGTGTGGACGATTTCGTCGCGGGCGATGGGAACGCCGGCGACGACCGTGTCGCGGGCGGCGGCGCGGGTGGTCACATGGACCGGCGGGTCGAACCGCAGGACCTCTTCGACGGCCCGTGGCACCTCGTGGGGGTTCTCCAGCAGCCAGGCGCGCTGGTCGGGGTGCTGGTCGAGGGTCCACACCAGGTTGGACAGCAGGGTGGAGGTGGTTTCCAGGGCGGCGCCGACGATGAACATCACGAGCAGATAGACGTGGTGATCGGCGCTCTCGCGGTCCGGTTCCAGTTCGTCCCAGGTGCGGATCCAGCCGGATATGACGTCATCTCCGGGGTTTTCCCGGCGTTCCTTCACCAGGTTGGTGAAGTACTCCCGCATTCCCAGCATTCCGACATTTGCGGTGGCAAGCTGACTGGGAGTCGGCAGCAGTTCCTGCGCGTAGATATGAGCATGACTCAGGGAACGTACGAGGGCGTAATCGGCGCGGGGAATGCCGAGCCAGTGGCCCATCGCGGCGATGGTGAGTTCCTCGCTGACGAGAACGGAGAAATCGGCCTCGCCCTCCTCGCGTGGTTGATCCTGCCCGCCGTCGTGAAGCGTTTCA
>CAYTRP010000755.1:0-707 GCA_964440195.1 uncultured Candidatus Sumerlaeota bacterium | reverse complement strand
CGGCCTCGCCCTCCTCGCGTATGCGTTCTTCGAGGTTGTCGAGAAGTTCTTCGACAGTGGCCGCTATCGGCGTCCGCAGCTTTTCGAGGGTACGCCGGTCAAAAATGTTGCCGACGGAGCGGCGGGCCCGGGTGTGCTCGGGGGGATTCAATCCCTGGAGGACCGTGCTCAACTCCGTGGCGGAGGGCGCCCCCCAGCGCCCGTCCGCCCGACGGGTCCGCCATTGGTCGTCGAGAGCCCGCCAGGACTTGTGATCGCGGAGGACTTTGTCGCACAGTTCATAGGAGGTGAACAACTGCGCCCCCCACGGCGCAGGAACGACCTCTCCCATTTCCCGGATCTCCTTGATGATGGGATAGGGATCGGCCTGTCCACGCGCATTGCGCAGCCGTGAAATGAGTGAGACGACAGAACGTGGATTGATTACCGCGTTGCGCTCGGAATGTGCCACGAACACTCCTATGAGGTGCACTAATGGGCCACTTCATTCATGTCGGCCGCGCTCGATCGAGGCGGCCGACATGACCGGTGACACCATTACCCCCACCCGTAGTCATCTACTCATATGTCACATGAATAGTCACATGTTGCTTGCATCACACCCGCCACCAGGACAGGAAGGAACTCCACAGACCGCCCTTGGCAGCCGGCTGCCCCGGCTGTTTGCCCTGGGCTGCCGCCGCGTGCTCCGCGCCCGCGCTCTGCCG
>CAYTRP010000754.1:484-1537 GCA_964440195.1 uncultured Candidatus Sumerlaeota bacterium | reverse complement strand
GTTGGCGCGCATGGTGTACCGCAGCTGGGCGTGGCCGGGGATGATGTTCGCGGCGTCGATCTGCCATGTGTTCAAGCGCCTGACGTTCCAGGACTGGACGATCTATAATGAGCGGTTCGGCCAGCAGAAGGTGGTGATCCAGACGCCGGACAGCAAGGACAGCCCGCAGGGCAGGGCCGCGGCGGACATCGCCGAGCAATTCAACGGCGACATGGCGACGGTGTTTTACAACGTGCAGCCGGGTGCGGCCCTGCCGATTTCGCTGCTGGGGCCGACGGGGACGGCGAACGTGGAAATTTTCGAGCGGTTCCTGGACAGGCAGGACCGGAAGATGACGGTGATGTTCCGCGGGAGCGACCTGCGGAACATGAGCCGGGAAAAGGATGTGACCGGCGTGTCGGCCCAGAGCGATGAGACGGAGGCGATGGAGGTGGCGCACTGTGCCAGCATCGCCAGCTCCTGCCGCACGTTCATCGACCGGCCGTTGATCGGCTATTGCTTCGGCGAGGGCACGGAGCCTCTGGCCTATTTCGGGCTGCCGGACATGAACGAGGAGGATGCCCAGCAGTTGCGCGAGAGCGCGGGGTTCCTCTCGGACCGCGGCGCGTTGGTGGAGCTGGACACGGTCGCCGAGCGGCTCGGCATTACGCTGACGGAAGATCCGGAGGAGGCGCTGTTGCCGGCTGGAGGCGGAGGGGGAGACGCGGAGAGGGGGGGACGCGGGGAATGGGAGGATGAAGAGGAGGAAAGGGCGAACGCTCAACGCTCAACGCCGAACGCTCAACGTCGAAGCGGGAAGGCCGCGCGGTTGGAACGGTTGATCGAGGAGGCGCTAAGGACGCGGAATGCGGGGAACAGCGCTGGCGCGCGGAAGGGTTGGGAGAAACGCCAGCGGGCGCTTCATGGCCTCAAGGCGATGGGGGAGGTGCTGGATACGAAGCGCGATGTCGCCGGAGCGATGGAGGTTCCGGGGCTTGGGCCTGTGGATTTCCGGTGGACAGTCGGCGAGCGCGGGATCCGGCAAATCGCGACAGTGCACAAGATTGCCCGCCG
>CAYTRP010000754.1:0-474 GCA_964440195.1 uncultured Candidatus Sumerlaeota bacterium | reverse complement strand
CGCATCCCGACCATTCTCGCTTACGGCACCGTGTCCAAAGGAACGACGCGAGCCATCGTCGAGCACCGTGGCCACCGCGTGATCCTCTCCAACAACATCTACGGCGAGCCAACCCCGCATTGGGTCCTCACCGGGTATCGCAACAACAAAAAAAAGGACAACCGATGAACCCGAGGAATTTCCTGATTCCAGCGAGCCTACACACTTTCGGCCTACACATTTTGCGTCCGAAGGCGGTTGCGGTTGCCCGAGGAAAATTTCGCACCGCGAACGACGGGGCGCAAGCGGAAATGCGGCTCTCGGCCGCGATCTGCACGGCGAATATTGCCGCCGCGGCCGACGGGGATTGGGTTCCGGTCGCGCCGTATGGAGAGCATCCCTCGCCGGATGGCAGTTATGTGCAGAAGTTCGACCGCGGCCAGGCGGAGAAGGTCGTGAAGACGTGGAACTCGATCACGGGAACGGCCGCGCGGG
>CAYTRP010000753.1:0-1546 GCA_964440195.1 uncultured Candidatus Sumerlaeota bacterium | reverse complement strand
ATAATCGATGTAGTTGACCATACCAATGCATGCGCTTTCGTCAAATAGAGCCGATAATTTTTCAAAGGTAGAAGTAACCGCGACAGCATCCCCTGATTGGCTGTAGAGTCTCCACATCGCAGCGCTTTCGATATCGTTTAGAAGCCAGCAGGAAATATAGCGAAACTGTCGTGCCCTACGATAGGTTTCTCGGATACGGATGATGGCTCCTCGGACATCTTCATCGATATCACCAATATCCAACGCAGGATTTTGCTCAGCGATGGCGCGAACCTGCCTTTCGAGCTCGGCTTCTTCATAGAGGTTGGAGCGCGGAGAAAATGAAGCCTCGAATGGATCTCCGAGCTTGTCCACTCGCGGAAGGTAAAGGTGCTCACTCAAAATAAGAGAAACAAACTTGCTAAAGTCCATATACCGCCAGATTCTCGCGTTCTGGTCGGCTGGTTGAGGAAAGCCGTCGACTTGACGCGCCGACATAACCGATGCTCCTACCGCGCGAACTTCTTGTATTTGATCCGTTTGGGCTCCACCGAGTCCGGCCCCAGCCGCCGCTTCTTGTCTTCCTCGTAGCTCTCGAAGTTGCCTTCGAACCATTCGACATGGGCTTCGCCTTCGAAGGCCAGGATGTGGGTGCAGAGGCGGTCGAGGAAGAAGCGGTCGTGGGAGATGATGACGGCGCAGCCGGCGAAGTCTTCGAGGGCGTCTTCCAGGGCGCGCAGGGTTTCGACGTCGAGGTCGTTCGTCGGTTCGTCGAGTAGCAGGACGTTGCCGCCGCTCTTCAGGAGCTTGGCCATGTGGACGCGGTTGCGTTCGCCGCCCGACAGGAGGCCGACCTTCTTCTGCTGGTCGCCGCCCTTGAAGTTGAAGGCGCCGCAATAGGCGCGGGAGTTCATGCTGGCGTTGCCCAGCTCGATCACCTCGGCGCCGCCGGAGATTTCCTCCCAGACGGTGGCGTTCGGGTTCAGGGCGTCGCGGGACTGGTCGACATAGGCGAGCTTGACCGTGTCGCCGTAGCTGATCTGGCCGTCGTCGGGCGCCTCCTGCCCGGTCAGCATGCGGAACAGCGTGGTCTTGCCGGCGCCGTTGGGGCCGATGACGCCGACGATGCCGCCGGGCGGCAGCTTGAAGGTCAGATCATCGATCAGCAGGCGATCGCCGAATGATTTCGACAAGCCCTCGAAGTCCACGACGTTGGCGCCAAGCCGCTCGGAAACCGGGATGATGATCTGCGCGGTCTGGGTCTGCTTCTCGCTGGCCTTGGCGAGCAATTCCTCATAGCGCTGGTAACGCGCCTTGGATTTCGCCTGCCTGGCCTTCGGCGAGGCCGCGATCCATTCCTGCTCGCGCGCCAGCGTCTTCTGGTGCGCGGCATCCTCACGGCCTTCCTGCTCCAGCCGCTTCTGCTTCTGCACGAGCCACGAAGAGTAGTTGCCCTCGTAAGGAATGCCCCGGCCCCGATCGAGTTCGAGAATCCAGCCCGTGACGTTGTCGAGGAAGTAGCGGTCGTGGGTGACGATCAGGATCGCGCCCGGATAATTGCGCAGGT
>CAYTRP010000752.1:0-1550 GCA_964440195.1 uncultured Candidatus Sumerlaeota bacterium | reverse complement strand
GCGTAAGTCGAGTCGCCAACCCGACGAGGTCATTGTCGTGGCGGATGGCTGCGATGACGATTCCGCCGCCATTGCCCGGCGATTCGGCGCACAGGTCATTGAGCTACCCAAACCCATGGGCCCCGCGGCGGCACGCAACCGTGCCGCCGCCCGGGCGAGTGGCGACATTCTCGTCTTCATGGATGCGGATGTCGCGTTTCACCCGGCGACGATCGGGCAGTTCGCCGATTTTCTCGACAGGCATCCCGCGATCCATGCCGTCATCGGAAACTATGATGATGGGCCGCCGGGCCGCGGGCTCCTCTCGCGCTACAAGAACCTCCTTCAGCACTATGTCCATCTGCGGGCTCCCGGGGAGGCGTTCACCTTTTGGGCGGCTTGTGGCGCAATCCGCGCGGAGACTTTTCGCGCGGTGGGCGGGTTCGATGCTTCCTTCCGCTGTCCATCCATCGAGGACATCGAGTTGGGCTATCGCCTGAGGTCCGCGGGCTACCGCATCGCTCACCGGCGCAGGATCCTCGCCACGCATCTCAAGGAGTGGACCGCCTGGTCGCTCCTCAAATCCGACGTGTTTCGGCGCGCGATTCCATGGACGCGGCTCATCCGCCGCCACGGAGGCGTCCAGGACGGACTCAACATCGGGAGGACGGAACGTTTGAAGGTCGCCATGGTCTGGCTGGCCTCTTTTGCCCTCTTGGGGGGGCTTTTTTTCAGGTGGGCCTTCGTCCCCGGTCTGGTGCTTCTGGTGTTGGTGCTCTGGATGAATCGGGGGTTGCTTGCCCTCCTGCTCCGGCGGGGGGGATGGAAGGTGGCCCTGGCCGGAGGGGCGTGGCACCTGTTCTATCATTGGTATTGCGGTCTCGGTTTTCTCTTGGGCCATCTACCGGATTCGTTCCACCGACCGACGGGAAACGGGTCCTCAAGGGACATTCCTTTCAGAAAAGAGTGAGTCCACGAGGATGCCCCAGCCGCGCTGCACGATCATTGGTGGAGGACCTGCCGGTCTGACGGCAGCACGGGAACTTGCCAATGCCGGGTGGTCCCCTCTGGTTCTCGAGCAAGCGCTCCTTGTCGGCGGGATTGCGCGCACGGAGGAATACCGTGGCTACCGGTTCGACATCGGCGGTCACCGCTTCTTTACCAAGTGCCCCGAAGTCGAGCAGATCTGGAATGAAGTGCTCCCCGGTGGTTTCATCTCGGTCCCGCGCCTTTCGCGCATCCACTATCGCGGCCGGTTCTTCCAGTATCCGCTGCGCCTGGGCGAAGTGATCTGGGGCCTCGGCGTGTTCGAGAGCGGGTTGATGCTTCTCAGCCACCTCAAGACAATGGCCTTCCCGCGACGCCCGGAGGAGTCGTTGGAGGATTGGGTCGTCAATCGCTTCGGCGAGCGGCTGTACCGCACGTTCTTCAAGACCTACACGGAGAAGGTGTGGGGGATCCCCTGCACGAAAATCCGTGCGGATTGGGCCGCGCAGCGCATCCGCAAGCTCTCGTTCTTCTCCGCCGTGCGCCACGCGCTCCTTGGTGGCGAGGGGGTCAAGTCCCTCATC
>CAYTRP010000751.1:0-1553 GCA_964440195.1 uncultured Candidatus Sumerlaeota bacterium | reverse complement strand
TCGCAGACTGTTGGCGACAAGAGAGTTGCGCCTCCCGGACCCAATCGGATGGGAAGATATTGAGCAAGAAGCGCCCCAACGAACGACAATAAAAGTTACTCGACGATCTGGAGGCAACGGGACCGGAAAATGTTACCGATGATAGTGTACGGAATCATCTGTAAATTGCGCCGGTGAGGGGTCACTGGTTTTTCCTTGGGTTTGTCGGCCAAGACCACCTCAAGGAGACAAGCCAATGACCCCGACGAAGACGACAACGGAGGAGCGCCCGACGCCGGGCAGCCACGAAGAGACCGCGACTTTGGAAACATCCGGCCCGCATCCTGAGCCATCGCGTTCCGTCTTGACGGTGTGACGCTCGCGATTCCCTGCTGCGTCAGCGGCAAAACGAGCGCCGCTCCGTCACGCTACCCCGGTTCCCGTTCCCGATGGTTTCGCTCGCCGAGTCCCGACGCCCTGGGCGTCGCAGCCCGATCCCCGGTTTGGCCCTCCTGCTGGGGGGCTTTCTCCTCATTGGGCTCCCCGCCGCGCTCCCGTGGAGCCAACCCCTGCGCTCCGGTGTCGTCGCCGCAGCGATGCCGCTGGTCCATGCGGGCACCGCCGTGCGTGACGGCGTCGGTTCCCTCTTCGGAGGCCTTGGGAATGCCGCGCACCTCGCACGGGAAAACGAAGCCCTGCGCGCCGAGATGGCCGTGCTGCGCACGCGACTCGCCGCCACCCAGATGGAATTGACCCAAGCCGGCGAAGGCGCCGCGCTGCGGGAAGCGTTCCCCGAATACGCACCAGCCTCCGCCTCCGCGCGCGTTCTCTCCACCGTCATCGACGGCATTCACCGTCGCCTTTGGGTTTCCGTTCCCGACGGCGCCACCGTCTTTCCCGGCCAAGTCGTCCTCGGCCCCGCCGGTGTGCTCGGAACGGTCCGCGAGGTCCACGGACGCGATGCACTGGTGCAGCTCCTTTCCGACGGCGACAGCCGCTGGGGCGCCGAAGTCCACGAGCGCGAGGAAGTCGGCGTGCTCCACGGCACGGGCAGCCACGGCATCGCCGAGTTCCGGCCCGAGAAAACCTCCACCGCCCTTGCCGAGGGGGACGTCCTCGTCACCTCCGGCCGCCGGGGCTCAACGGTTCCGGCGGGTCTCCCCATCGGCACCGTCAGCGAGGTCTCCACCGATTACCGGGGCGAGCGCCGCGCGGTCCTGCATCTCGCGGAACCCGGCGAGTCCCTGCGCACGGTCTTCCTCCTCGACGCGCGCCAGATCCCCTGGAGCCCGCCGCGATGAGGATCTGGAAGCTCGCCGCCCTCGTTCCCGAGCGCGCCCGCAGACGCCACCCGGTGGTCCTTGGTGTTGTGGAAGGCCTCCTCGCCTCCGCCCTCCTTGCCCTCGCGTGGCCGCTGGGCGTCGCGGCCCTCACCGGTTCCGGCGTCGTGCTTCTCCTGTGGGTGGCCTTGTCTTCCGCGCGCCCTCCCGTGTACCAGGCGCTCGTCGCCATCTGCCTCGCCCTGGTGTTCGACGCCTTGGCGGGCGTGCCCCTCGGCACGAGAATGCTCCCCC
>CAYTRP010000750.1:0-1558 GCA_964440195.1 uncultured Candidatus Sumerlaeota bacterium | reverse complement strand
GTGGTTCGCGAATCATACGGTTTCCACTCAAATCATAGAGTCCACCCCCTATGGAGTGCGCACGCTTGCTTGCGCTGTTTGCGTCCGCCGCTTGCTGCGGACGCTCCGGCAACCGTCCGAGGCTGGCTGGAGCGCCGCAAGCAAGCTTTGCGGCGCAAACAGCGGCAGCAAGCGGCCGCACTCCACAGAGCTTCCTTTACGATTTGGAATTGGTATCACGAGGCGCGAATCCCGCATGGCCCGGCAGGGGGGATTCCGAAACCCAAGGCCCGGTTTTTTCACAGCCGGATACCGGCCAAAACCATTGAACGGCATGGGCACCCTTGCTGCGATGATTTTGGGGAATCCGAGAAGCGCGCGGCGTGGGATTGGCGGACCCACCTCCGCTTGGCTTCGGTGGATACGCAGGATGCCCGCGCTATTTTGATGATGCCCGCAGGCTTTCACTCCTAACTATACCATCTTTCTATATTGTGTGTCCTTTCCTGGGCTCGCCAGGCTCCTGCCTGGCTATCGGGTCAATAACCTTTCGCGTTGGCCATGACGCGCCGTTTCAAAATCCAAAGGCAGTCGGCGGACCAAGCCAGGCAGGAGCCTGGCGAGCCTAGGAAAGATATGCAAAATGGCATAATGCCCGTTCATTCCCCCCGCTCCGCCAACAACTGTTCGACCCGCGCGCGAATGGCCAGATGTTGTTCCTCCACGCCGCGTGTCCCGTCGACCCGCGCGATCTCCGGCCAAGTCAGGCTGTCAAAGATGCCCTTCACCTTCATCAACATCTCTCGCTTTTCAAACTCGTTGGGGCCCTCGGCCTCGCGCCCCCGGATGCGCCCCAGCGCCACGTCCACCGGCAGATCCACCAGCACCACGAGGTCCGGGCGGGGCGCGAAGGCCTCGTTCGCCTCGCGGATGAACTCCGGGTCCATCCCCAGCGCGCCCTGATAGGCCATCGTGGAGATGTAGTATCGATCCAGCAGCACCACGCGCCCCTCGCGCAGCCCGGGAAGGATGTTTTTCTCCACGTTCTGGCGCCGGTCCTGTTTGAACAGCTCGAACTCGGTGCGCGCATCCAACCGCCCCGTCCTCGCCAACTCGCGGATGCGCATGCCGATGGGCCCGGTCGTGGGTTCCTTCAGCGCCAGCGGTCGCCGGCCCAGCGCCTCCAGCCACTCCGCCAGCAGTCGCACCTGAGTGGACTTGCCCCCCCCGTCGATCCCCTCAAAGGCGACCAGATATCCGCGACGCGCATCCTCACGATCGCCCAAGACGGCACCCTCCCTTGCCAACGCCCAATATCGTGCATCAGTCAAAAATGCCAAATACGACTTATCGTTGCTCCATCTCCCAGATCCCGACTTCGAATCGACCCGTCGAATCCGTCGCCCCCCGGTACATTCCCCGGGTGTTGAAGCCCAGCACGACATTCCCTTTCGCATCCACCGCCACCGCGCCCCCGGTGCCCGGCTCCAGCCGCTCCGTGAACACTTCCCGCACGGCCTTCTCCAGCGTCTCGCCCAGCATTTCCATCCGCGCCGCCACCCGAAACGCCACCGTCTGG
>CAYTRP010000749.1:0-1563 GCA_964440195.1 uncultured Candidatus Sumerlaeota bacterium | reverse complement strand
AACCACCGCCCCACTCGTCAACTTCCATCGCAAGTGACCTCCTTTGACTGTCACTTGTCATGGTTAGGCACTTTGGGTGACCTCTTTTGACTGTCACTTGTCCCTTCACTCTTCAGCGGCGGCACGTCCGCCAACAGTTCCGGCACCGTCGCGAAGGAATAGCCCATTTCCTTCAGCCGTTCGATCAACTCATCGAGCCGGTTGTATAACTTCTCCGTCCGTTTCGGCGACGTCCCCACATGGACGAGCATGATGAACCCGTTGAATCCGTCCGGTTGCGACGCTTCGTAGTGGAAAATGGACTCCCAGATCACCTCGTTCGAGCGGAAGTTCGGCGCGTCGTCCTCCGTGTAGTCCGCGTTGGTCAGCGTCCCCGGCGTGAAGTTGAAGATCCGATGCCCCATCTCCTCCGACCAGCGCGAGATGTCGTCGTTGTACCATTCGTAGGGCGGAATCCACCAGACCATGTCCTCGCGCGGTACGCCAAGACGGCCCAGTTCCTCCACGTTCGTCTTCAAATCCTCGGCGAATTCCTCGCGCGTCACCAGCGTCTTCGTCCGGTCCTCCCACGGCGCGTACAGCAGGTGCGCGTGTCCATGCGGCCCAACGATGTGCCCCTCGGCGAGCATCCGGACGATGGCCTCCAGGTGCTCCGGCTTCTTCAGGAAATCGCCCGTGAAGTAGAACGAGCCCTTCACGCCGTGCTTCGCCAGCGCGTCCAGCACGACGTTTGCCCCTTCCCCGTAATCCCCGCCCGTGAACATGATGGCCATGCGTTTTTCGTCGCGCTTGCCGCGAGTGACACCGCCATAAGCCCAGGTAAAAGCGGATGCGTCGGTCATGAGAGACTCCGGGGTTGGGGATTGGGAATTGGGAGTTGGGATCTGGGGGTTGGGGAACAAAGACTGGAGGACAAAAATTTGGAAGATTGCGATAAAGCCCAGTGTGCGCGCCTGTTTGTTCATCGGTATTCCTCCATGCGGGTTTGAAACTTGAAACTCGGAACTTTTTTATCCTTTGACTGCCCCGAAAGTCAATCCCGCCACGATGTGTTTCTGGAAGATGAAGAACAGGACGATCATCGGCACCGCCGACGTCGTCGCGCCCGCCATCACCAGGCCATAGTCCGCGATGTTCTGCTGCTGCAACGTCTGCAATCCAACCTCCAGCGTGAACAACTGGTCGGAGCCCAGCACGACGAAGGGCCAGAAGAAGCTCTTCCACACGCCGGTGAACGACAGGATGCCCCACGCGCCGATGACCGGGCGGCACAAGGGGAGGATGACGCGCCACCAAATGGCGAAGTCGCCGCAGCCGTCGATGCGCGCCGCCTCGTCGAGGTCTCGGGGCAGGCCCTCGATGTATTGCTTCATCAGGAACACGCCCACCGGCGAGCACAGCGCGGGGAGGATCAACGCCCAGTGCGTGTTCAGCAGGTCGAGGCCCAACGTGTTGCGGATGCCGCTGCTGATGACGATGAAGAGCGGGATCACCAACGCCTGACCCGGCAGGATGATCGACGCGATGAAGAGACTGAAGAGTATCTTGCGCCCGGGAAAGACG
>CAYTRP010000748.1:0-1566 GCA_964440195.1 uncultured Candidatus Sumerlaeota bacterium | reverse complement strand
CCCATGAAAACGGGCAGAACATCTCCTTCGTGAGGGAGACAGCTGGTTCGGCGGCGGTGCTCGAAGCGGCGGCGGTGACCGCCACCGACGTGCATCTGAGACTCGACCGTGCGGGCAACATGATCGTGGGCTACTACTCGCTGGACGGCACGGCCTGGACGCAGCTGGGAGAGGTGACGCACGGGCTGACGAACATGCGCCTGGGGCTGATCGTTACCGCCTCGCCCAATGGCTTCCCCCATGCCGACATCGCATGGGTGCGCGTCACGGAAGTGCTCTGACGCCGGCCGATGGCGGCACAAACTGGAGTGCTATAGTCCGCTCTTGCCAATCGCCGCATTCTAGTTAGTGCCCAATCCCCCCGCAGCTTCCTCCAAGCTGGAGGCGCTCAGGTCCACCTCCATCATCGGGGGGGCGAGCGCGATCACGATGATCATAAGAATGGTACGCACGAAAGTGCTGGCCATTCTGCTGGGGCCGGCCGGCATCGGGCTCGAGGCCATCTTCGATTCCGTATTGACGCTTGTTCGAACCCTGTTTGACCTCGGCCTCAGCGGTTCCGGTGTGCGTCAGATCGCCGCGGCAACGGCGTCCGGAGATTCCCGCCGGATTGCCACGACCATCTTCACTTTGAGACGGACGTACCTCGTCCTCGGAAGCGCGGGCGCTATCGCGCTCTTTCTTGCACGCGAGCCCGCCAGTCGCGCTGCCTTCGGCGATTCCAGCCATGCGACTGCCTTTGGCTGGTTGGCCGCAACCATTCTCTTCGGTGTCGTCGCCGGAGGGCAGGGCGCGTTGCTTCAGGGCATGCGCCGTATCGGCGATCTCGCGCGGATGAATATCATCGGAACGATCCTGGGGGCCGTAGTGAGCATCCCCATCGTCGTCGTCTGGGGTCAGGCGGGAATTCCCGCGTACATGCTCGTTGGGGCCGCAGTGGCCTTGCTTGTGGCCTGGTACTACGCACGGCGAGTCAGGATCGAACCGGTAGCAATGCCGATCGCAGCCGTCGCCGCGGAAGCAAGAGGGCTCTTCTCGCTCGGGTTCGCCTTCATGATGTCGGCGCTGATCGTGGCCGGCACGGCGTTCCTGTTGCGGGCGATCATCATCCGCGATTACGGAGTGGAGGGGGCGGGGCAATTTCAGGCTGCGAGCGCGCTTTCTCTTGTCTACATCGGATTCATCCTGCAGGCGATGGGCACGGACTTCTATCCGCGGTTAACCGCAGTCGCGGATGACAACGAGAAGTGCAATCGCACCGTGAACGAGCAGGCCGAAATATCCCTGCTGCTGGCTCTGCCCGGGATTCTCGGTACTTTGGCGTTTGCGCCGTGGGTGATCCGGATCTTCTATTCCGGCAGCTTTCACATCGCTGCCGACATACTCGCCTGGCAGATGGGCGGAATGTTGCTGCGGGTGATGTCGTGGCCGTTGGGCTTCGTGGTCATGGCCAAGGGGCGCAGCGGCATTTTCATCTGGACCGAAATAGCTACCTTTTCCGTCTACCTGGCGCTCGCCTGGGCGGGACTTAAGTGGTTCGGTCTCGCCGGTGTCGGCATGGGATTC
>CAYTRP010000747.1:0-1567 GCA_964440195.1 uncultured Candidatus Sumerlaeota bacterium | reverse complement strand
GACGAACTGGGGGAAGAGTACGAAGCGGTCACACTGGACGCCTTCGAGTCATTGTGGCGCGAGGCGCACGAATAGCGCGCGCGGCCAACGACCGGCCCGCCATGTCATGCCTCGCTCACCCCATCGCGGCCCACTCGACCTTGGTGCGGTAGTGAAACGTCACGCGGCCATCGCATTGGTGGCGCTGGAAGAGTTCGTTGAGGCCGTTGATGAGGGCCTCGTGCTCCGGGCCCTTCATGGGGGCATAGGAACTCGAGAGCACGCGGCCGATGAGGCCGGCCCTGTCGAAGACCTGCGCGTTGCGAAACCCGGCGGAGCGCACGCGGCCGGGTTCGTCGAGCCATTCGTGCAGGGAATGATGGCACCCGCGCACCTGGCGGTACTCGGGGGTTGCCGTGTTGAGCGCGTCCTCGTAGTCGCGCATGAAGTCCGACGCGTCGAGGTCGCGATCGTTGCTCACGACGGCGAACCAGTGGGGCGGTCGCGCGATGCGGCGGATTTCGGCGAGTGTCGGCTTGGGATCGAACCAGTGCATCGCCTGGCCCGCGGTCACAAGATCGACGGACGCGTCGCGCAGCGTGGTGGCTTCGGCGGTGGCGGCGATGCTTCGGAAGTTGGGGCGGCCGGTGAGATGCAACTCGCCTGCGGCGCGCATGGCCTCGTTGGGTTCCACGCCATAGACGGTGCAGCCATGGTCGAGGAACAGCTCGGAGAGAAAACCCGTCCCCGACCCGAGGTCGGCGAGGGTGGAGGCGGGGGAGAGGATGCCCTCCGATTCCAGATACGCGAGGATCTCGCGCGGATAGCGCGGGCGATAGAGCACGTAGTCGTTGACGCGGTCGGTGAAGCGGCGGGTGGAGTCGATGGTCATGGGAGTAAAGTCGCCATGACCACCGACAAGACGCAATGGGTTCTCTTGTTCCAACTCACTCCACAATCATCTCCGCCAAGGCCCGCACGTCCAACTCATCGACCTCGCCGTCACCATTGATGTCGGCGACTTCCGCTGGCGGAGGATTGTCGGCGGCGATCATGTTGGCCAGCATTGTCACATCCGCCACGTTGATAAATCCGTCGGCGTTGAGGTCGCCGGGCGTCGCCACCTCCGGCAGGCGGATGAGCGACCGCGCGGCAACGGGGCCGTAAGTGCCCTGCGCGTTGAGCGCCCGCACATGCAGCGGGTTTTCGCCAACAAGAAGCTCTTCGGCCAGAAGGTCCCATGCGGCGAGCCCGGACGCATCTTGCCACGGGCCGTCGCCAAGGCGCCATTCCACCACGACGAGTTCACTTTCCGGCGCGGAAGCCGTACCGGAAACCTCGCGCGAGGGTTCCGTATTCGGCACGATCGTGTCCGACGGCGGATCGACGACGATCACCGTCGGCGGCGGAGCGCCGGACTCCTGCGCGATCTTCAGGATCAATGCCTCGCGCCATCCGATGACCCCCTCTTCCCAGGTTCCGGCGAGCAGGATGCTTCCCTCCGCATCGACGGCGATTCCGCGCGCCTGGTTGCGGTATCCGGTGGCGATGTAGGACGACCACAGGTGACGCCCCGCCGGGTTGAGCT
>CAYTRP010000746.1:0-1578 GCA_964440195.1 uncultured Candidatus Sumerlaeota bacterium | reverse complement strand
CCAAGCCAGTACCCAATTGTCGCAAGCGGTTGAATTCGAGCGTCTTGAAGAGCAAGTAGGCCTGACGCAGTTCGAGATCGGACTTATTTTGGAAAGCGATCTCGGTGTTGCCGAAATCGGGGCGCACTTCGATGACATCACCGTTGATGACATACGAGAAGTTCACCGAGCGCAGCACCTGCTCGAGGATCTTGTCGAGCGGGAGGTTGTTGAGGGTCAGCGAAACCTCGGGGTTGCGCTTCTCCGGGTCGATGATGTTGAAGTTCACGCCCTTGCCGGACGGGTCGTACGAGCGGGAGAGTTCGGCGAGCGTTTCCAGCACGCGGTCGAGGCGCATGTCGCGCAGGCTGACCGAGCCGGGAATCGTCGTCGCCTTCATGCGGGCGAGAACGGGGTTGGTTTCGCCATCCGGCTTGGTGATGGAAGGGTCCATGTAAAGAACCGGGGAGGCTCCAGCCGTCGGAAACGGCCTCGAGCAACACGCCCTTGGTCACATCCGGGTTATACTTGCCGGACTTCTCCTGGAGGATCTGGCGGATGTGGATGGACTGCGATTTGGCCTCGGTGTTGTAGGGCTGGTTCTGCAGGACATCCTTGTAGGTCTCAAGGGCGCTGAGGTAGTCGCCGTAGAGGTACTGCGCGCGGGCCCTCGTCAGCAGCTCCTCGGTCTTCTTTTCGCGTACGGCGAACTCGGGGCTGAGGTCCTTGATGTTCTTGTAATGCGGGTCCTTCTTCTTCGCTTCGAGGTCGTTACGGAGGAGGACGGTGCGGCGGTCGGTCTTGCCGTTGAGGGATTCGAAGGCGTCCACCGACTTTTCGGCGGCGACGAGGTCGCGGGCGTCCGCAGCGATGGCGTAGCGGGCGGCGTGGATCTTGGAGCGCTCCTTCTTGAGCTCGATGCGGGCGGTGTCGGCGACGCTGCTCGCGGGGAGGATGGATTCGGCCTTGTTGAGGCTGCCTTCGGCCTCGTCGAGGCGGCGGGCGGCGGACTGGCGGGCGGCTTCGGCGATGAGCTTGCGAGCCTCGACGACATTCTCCTTGTTCACGCGGACCTGGTCGGCGAGAGCGCGGGCGGCGATGGCCTGCACGCCGCCGGCGGTACGGGAGTCGCGGATGGCGAGGATCTCCTGACGGACGAGCGTGATGCGGTCCTTGTACACCTGGGCGGCGGTGTTCTGCGGGAGCTCGTTGGCCGCGCCGTCCAGCGTCGTGAGGGCGGTGTCGAAGTCGCCGTTACCGGCGGCGTTGCGGGCGTCGAGGATGGCACCGTCGACTTCGCGGAAGAGGTTCAGGTGCTTCTCGGCGACGGCGTCGATCCCGGTGAGCGGAGCGGCGGGGGCCTCCGGTTCGACCTTGGCGAGAATCTCCTTGTTCACCTCGGTGAGGATTCCCTTCGCGCCTTCGTCGGTGGGGTTGAGCTTGAGAACTTCCTCGAGCTTGGCCTTGGCGGTGATCAAGTCACCGGATTCACGGGCGGAAATCGCCTCGGTGGCGAGGGTGACGGCGCGGGCGCGGGCTTCGGCATCATCCTGGGCGCGGACGGGGACCAGGAATCCGGAAAGCGCCAAGGCGGCGATA
>CAYTRP010000745.1:0-1580 GCA_964440195.1 uncultured Candidatus Sumerlaeota bacterium | reverse complement strand
GGGGAACACGCTGAACATCTGGCAGGTGCAGCGCGCGGGCGAGAAGCCCGCCTCGGCGGTCGCGCGTATCCTCGCGGCGCATCAACCGGTCGTGGCGGCGCTGCGGCATTGGTGCGAGGCGGGTGGCGATCTGGATCTGGTGATCGGGAGTCACGACCAACCGCTGGTGGACGCGGGAGCGTGGCGAGTCTTGCAGCAGGGGCTTCCGGAATTGAATGCGCTCGGCGGCGGGGGGCCCGCCCACGCATTTCGCGACAGCGCGACTGGCGTGTATGCGGAGTACGGCCACCGTTTCGACCCCTTGAGCCGGTGGCGGAGCCTTGCCAATGCGCGGGCGGGCGGATCACTGCGTCGGCTGACAAGGCGCGTGACGTCCCTGATCGAGCCGGCCGAGCCGTGGATCGACAAGGTGCTCGTGACGGCGGAGCTGCTACTGGTGCTGGAGTGTCTGCTCGCCAATGATCCGCGCGGCGTGGTGCGGGGGACCTTGCTGCCGGGGATGGTGGCGATGCGTGTGCTGCGCCGGCTGGCGTTGGTGGGGGGCGGGATGTCCTCGACGGCGCGAACGGCGGCGGCGATGTTGCGTGCGGCGCGTTCGCTTGCGCGGGGTCATGGCGTGCGCGCGCAGGGAGCATTGCCGGCGCTGCTGCGGTATGTCGTTCTCGGGCATCCGGCGTCGCCGGGGCGCGTGGCGCTCGAGCGCGGCGTCGAATTGTTGTCCCCGGAGTCGTGGTGCCCGAGGGCGCGGGTGGCGCGGGGCAGCGTGACATCCATCGGGCAGCCCATGGGCTATGCGATGCTCGTGCCGGATGGATCGGGAGGCTGGGAGGCTTCGGTGCGTCAGTTCGCGGAAGAAGTGGCCTCGTCTTCCTGAGGCGATGCGCAGGTGTGCCGGGCACCGGAGACGAAGGCGCACCAATTGCCGGTGCCGACGATGTGCGAGAGCCCGATCTCGATGTCGGGGCAAAGGGTGACGCGGCGCGTGCCGAGTTTGCCGAGGGCGCGCTCGGCGCGCACGGGCATGCCCGCGAGGCGCACGAGGGCCTTGCCGGGGTATTGTTTGACGAGTGCCAGGAGTTCCTTGCCCTTGGCGGCGCTGAGGCGCGTGACCTGCACCTCGATGGCCTCCGTGGCCTCGGAGCGGCGTGCGGCTTGCTCGAGGGTGTCGAGGCGCTCGGCCTTCATGGACCACCGCGCGCCATCGCGCTCGAGTACGCCGGCGACGAGGATCATCTCGCCGGTGTTGCGCAGGTTCTCGGCGGCTTCCGCTTGCGCGCCGCGCAGCAGGACGGCGACGCCCCCCACATCGGCGAGGGCGGTGCGCGGCTCGTATCCGGGCAGGACTTCGAGCGCGCACAAGGGTGCCACCAGGGTGACGATGTTCCCCGCATGGCGCGACGTGAGCGTGGGCGGCGCAATGGCGCGGGCCGCCTTGCGAAAGGGCGCCTCTAGGGAGTCGGCCTCGAAGGAGAGAAGCAGGCCGGTGGCTTCGCGCTCGCGCACGGCGGACCCGGCGATTTCCTCGTCGGTTTCCGGAGCGAGGGGCGCGGGTTTCTCCACGCCGTTTTGCAGCCACCAAT
>CAYTRP010000744.1:0-1580 GCA_964440195.1 uncultured Candidatus Sumerlaeota bacterium | reverse complement strand
TCCGAAATTTTCCAACTCCAAAAAGCCGCGTCACTGCGTCACTCGCGCCACTCCCCGGGAGAACGGCGAGACCAAGCCAGCCCCATGATCTCCCCCGAACAAGGGCCAGAGAATCCGGGAACCCGATCAGTAGACCTCAAGAGTGTCCCTTTCGCCAATCAGGGGCGGGACTTCCACCGCGCCGGCAGTGGGAGCAGAATCCCGCGAGTTCCCAAGAATGTCGACGGCCGCCGAATTGAACGGATCCGCCGCCTTGATCGCCGCGCTCCCCGGACCCGGCATCCCGTATGACAGGATCAGGTTCCGCCACGCTTCCTCAATCGTGGCGGAACCATCGCCGAAGAGATCGTTGCCACCTTCCGGGGCGGGATTCCACCTCGGCAAAAGGAGGCCTTCAAACCCGGGCAACACCGGATCGGCAAGGATGCGGGCAGGGTCGTTCGTCGCGTTGATGACACTGGGCGCGTAGTTGGGAATCGCCGCGCCGCCGTTCCAAACGAGGTTGTTGTGGAGCGTCCAGTCAACGACCTGACCGGAAGGCCCAAGGGCGAAGCGCGTCATCGTTCCCGTTGGGTCGGACCAGATGTTGTTCGCGAACAAGATCGTCGTGCACGGTTGATTCTGGCCCTCCGTGTTGCAGCGAAGCGCATACTCGGCCGACGGCAGGTTCCCGTGGACGGTGTTGTGGCGGATCGTGATGTCGCGGCTGCCCTTGACCCCAAAGGGTGAGCGCATTTGCACGGGGCTATTGCCCAACAGGAGGTTGTTCTCGATCAGGACATCCGCCGCTTCATAGTAGGGATGCCCGTCCTCGCCGCAGAGGATGAAATTCGATCCCGGGCCTCCCTGCCAGTTGAGGAAGACGTTGCGCGCGACGGTGACATGCCGGGCCGTCACGATGCCGTCGTCGTTCCCGTTGCTGTCCTTGATGACGATGTAGCTGGAGGCGTTTCCCGTGATCGCGCGACCGCTCCCGGGAAAGTCGCTCATGAACACGTTTTCCTCGACCACGACGTGCTCGACGCTGTTGATGTCGATGTGCTCGTCGCTGTCGCCATGGTTGTAGAAAAGATTCCCGCGCACCTCGACATGGCGTGCGCCGTTGTTGATCTTCAGGATGTCGTTGTTATAACTGTCATGCAGCACGTTGTTGAGCACGCGCACGCGCTCGGTGCCCGGATCGGCGATTTGCACGACAAGAGGACTGGCGCCGGGCCCCGTGTGGGCGATGTCGAAGCCTTCGAGCGTGATCCCCTGGCACCCGTAGCAGGTGACGACCGTTTGCGTGTGGCGCAATCGGGCGCGGTAGGGGATTTCGGAGATGACGCGGACTTCCGGGTTGAATGCGCCCTCGAGGCGCTGCCTGCCATTGTAAAGGCCCGGCCGCACGATCACCGTATCGCCGGAGGAAGCCGCGTTGAGGGCACGCTGAATGGTCGCGAACGGCGCGGCGATGGAGCCACTGCCGGTGGTGTCGTTGCCATTGGTTGCGACGTAGACATCGGCGGCGGCAAGGGGCAGGGGAATCAGGAAGGCGACGGCGAGAAGTCTCCGCATGGCACGGGTTTCCCGCGGGGATG
>CAYTRP010000743.1:0-1583 GCA_964440195.1 uncultured Candidatus Sumerlaeota bacterium | reverse complement strand
TTTACATGGCGTCCAGAACCTGTACATGATAGAGACATATCCGCGCCGGCCCGGTGATCCTGGATTCTTTCGGCAGCGGAACTCATTTGCAATGACTATCCGACTGTAAATCCGAATCATGAGATCGGCAACGCCCGCGGCATATATTTTGGCATGATGATGGGCGCTGCCACCATTGCTGCAAAGGGACGATGGCCGTCATAAAGCATCGTGCCGCTGACTTTAATCCCAGGACTCATTCAATGTTGAAGACACTCGTCATTCCGGTCTGCATCGTGGCCGCTGTCCTATTCGCCCGGCGGCCGTCAGGCCAAGCCGCGCCGCCAGCGGATTCAAAACCCGCGGAGAACGCTCCCGCTTATGATCCTCCGCGGATCCTGGTTGCCGCGTCCATTGATGAGGATGACGACCTGTTGCTGGTCAACGTGAGAACGATTTACATCGGATTCGACGGGGAGTCTTACAACGATCGCAGCTTGTCGAAGACGAGCCTGAAGGATGTCGGCATTTTTACCGTCCAAGGAGAAAGCGTGTCCGTCGACGAGGCGCGCGGACAACTCGCGGGTAAGGATACACCCATCCTTTGCTCTTCCAACAACACGCCACTTCCCGCCTTCTATGCCTCCATGTTCGTGCCCGACACGCTCCACTTTGTCTTCCCGGACGAGTCACCAACATGGGGGAAGATTCAGGGGCCGGGCACGCCATTTCGCTAAACCACTGCATGCCGAATCCATGGTCACGGGTAAAATCCGTGCATAACCAAATCGTCACCGATGGAGAGGCATCGGAGCGGACCAAGGGCCGTGTTTGACATGGTGATTCTTTCGCGCCCGCCCGGTGATCCTAGAGGTCGACGAAAAGGCCGGCTGGTGAGACGACAGCAACTTCATTGAGCCCCCACGCGAGAAACTAAGCCGCGGTGACGTGGGCACGGTCGTTCATGGCTACGAAGCTGCGGGAAGCGTTGCGGATGGAAGAACTCGCCGATCAGATCGCCCGCTCCGCCGAGCAGGCCGTGCCATGTGCAAGGGGCGGGGCGGCGGTGAATTGGACTACTCAGAGGCCAGCCTCGCGGTCGTCGAGGACATGCTCGCCGAGGCCGGTTAGTGGCTCGCCGGGATGACCCCGGAGCAAGTCACGGCGCTGGTTCAGGACTTCGGGTGCTACATCTTGGAGGTCGGGCGGCGGCAGTTCGGCGGCCGCTACCAGTGGCACGACGGCCGGGACCAGCCGGTGCTGGTGGTCGGCGAGACGGCGTTCCGCGTCGCCATCCTCGCATGGGACAAGGTGCGAGGCCGGCTCGGCGGGGACGAGGGCGACAACATCCCGTTCTTCTACGCCGGCTTCGCTGGGCGGGCGCGGCAGGCTGTTCCGGGCTTTGTCGTCGTGGTTCTGGAGGACTTGATTCGGTATCAGACGTCGGAACTGCTCCGCGAACGAGTCCATGCCTTGGCGCTCGGGTATCGATCCCAGGACGACCTGGATCGCTTGGCTCTTCTCGGGGAGGGGGAAGTCGCGCGCCCGCGAACAAGCAAGACCGGTCGGCGCGCCCGCCGTGTTTCACTTTTTTAGGCATGAAT
>CAYTRP010000742.1:0-1583 GCA_964440195.1 uncultured Candidatus Sumerlaeota bacterium | reverse complement strand
ACAGACGCAGAAAACATGTCCGATCAAGACAGAACTTTAGGGAACCACTCTAGATCTCGAACAAACTTTTAATAAGAAATGGCGAATTATCGAACAATCTAACGACCCTCAAACGGGCCTGTTTATGATAATTAAGGAGATCACCCCCGATTATGATGAAATGTTGTTGGTCCTCTTGGAGGAAGCATTACACAAGGATCAAGTATGGGATAGGGGGGATTGTCCTGGTCCTGTCTATACTATGGTCGACTACAAATTGTCTGGAAATCCCGCTGACATTGTGAATAATCCATACGAGCGCGAGGCGCATGATTTTAGGCAAAGTTGGTCAAACAAGGAGGGGACCGGCATCCTTGATATTCTCCGAAAGAATAGGGTGCATATCCCATGAGCGAAAGGGGCCCGAAAGAATTCTCCGAGGCGGGGAGGTTGCTTCTACTGGTACTGATTATTCTGGGAGTGTTTGGCTTATTGTATTCTGTTTATTCATTTAGGATGTAATGCTTGTTGATAGCACTCGGCCTGCCTGCCCAGATACCCTCTGCGAGGGTTCCGGTTTTTTGCAGAACCATGGAGGAGGCAGACGGTGATAGAGCGGAACGCAATTGCTCCGTTACCGTCCCTCCCTATTGACCTGAATTCGCCCACGGTTGAAGTGGCGATTTCCACTTTCTGGCAAGGAGGGCGCGAGATGGACAGCGGACGTGAGGCGACGCCGGTTCGCCCGCGGCGAACGTGCCGACTGGGTTTGACAGCATGGGCCGTGTGATCGAGCATCGGTGGGAATCCGGTGCCTCGATGAACGGGCACGGTCTGGGGACGATGGTGATGCAGTTCACGCGTTTAATTCAATGCGGCCATGACGGAACCGGCAACCGCACGCCGCTCTACGACCGGGTGGGCAACCGTCTGGCGGAGTACAAGGCGCACCAGCCCTCGCGCAGCGAGAAGTATCGCTACGATTCGGCTTCGCGTCTGGCCGATCCGGGGTACGTGGCGGCTACAATTCAGTGCAAAATGCTATAGAATGACGGGACTGTGGCGTGGGGGAGTTGCGGGCGCGGCACCATTGAACGGCATGGTGCCAGACTTGTGTCACGAGCGCGTCAGGTAAGGGTCTTTTCGGTCTTGGGGTCGAAGAAGTGTGCCTTGTTCATGTTGATGAGCAGGGGCTTTTCCTCCTCGATTTCGGCGCGGACGTGGGGTCCGACGCGCGCGACAAAGGGGCTCTTGCCGGTGGTGAGGTAGAGGTAAACTTCCGAGCCCATGGGTTCGATGATCTCGACCCTGCTGCTGAAGGTTTCGAGGCCGGGGGCGGCAGCCTTCTCGCCGACGGCGTGAAGGTCCTCGGGGCGGATGCCCATGCTGATGGGGCCCTTGGCCACGCCGGCGGACCGCAGGGCGGAAGCCTTGTCGGCGGGGATGGCGATGCGGATGTTGCCCTCGTTGAAGAAGAGGTTGCCGCCTTCCTCCTCGAGTTCGCCATCAAGGAAGTTCATGGGCGGCGTGCCGATGAAGCCGGCGACGAACTTGTTCACGGGGTGATCGTAGAGGGTGATGGGGTCGGCGACCTGCTGGACGAG
>CAYTRP010000741.1:993-1584 GCA_964440195.1 uncultured Candidatus Sumerlaeota bacterium | reverse complement strand
CGATAGGCGCCTTTGAAGCCCTCGGGGGCGGGAACGAGCATCACGGCATGGGGAAGCAGCTCAGGCCGCCATGAAACCTCCGCGGCAGTCGCATCGAGTGACGGATCGCAGGCGAAAGGAAAGCCCCCAGTTCCCTCCCACCGTCTTCGGGCTCAATGCCGGTTCCTCCGGATCTTCGTCAATCCGGTCGTAGTCATCTCGGTATGCCGGGTTGCGTCGCAGGAACTCCCATGCGAATCCGGCACGATCGAGGTTCTTCAGCGCATCGACATATTCAGGCGACCTCCAATCGGGTCTCTTCGTCATCAAAGACTCCGTTACTCGTACTCAGGGCTAACGGGTCTCAGCCTTTCATGCGACCAGCGGTTGTTGAAGAGCCCGAACGCCGAACGCGCGATGTCATGCGAAGACGCCCCCAAGGGGCTATCTAAAGTCCTTTACAGGGTGCTGGCCCATCAGTTGCGCGATGCGCGCAAGAGATCACGGAAGCCCATCTCGGTCATCCACTTCGCCCGGGCCAAATGCGCGTCGTGGACCAAGCGTGCGCGTTGTCTTCGGGCTTGATCCGGAGGTGAACCCCGACCGCGCACG
>CAYTRP010000741.1:0-983 GCA_964440195.1 uncultured Candidatus Sumerlaeota bacterium | reverse complement strand
CCACGACGCGCATTTGGCCCGGGCGAAGTGGACCAAGCGTGCGCGGTCGGGGTTCACCTCCGGATCAAGCCCGAAGACAACGCGCACGACTTCTCGCCAGTCAGCGGCCTCGGCTGCGGCGTCCAGCAAGCGTAGGTAGGTCACGAAGTGGCGCTCGTCATAGCTCGTGACGACGTCGCTCGCAGGCGGGCAGTCGTCAAAGGCAGGTGTCGTCATCTCAAGGATCGCAGCGAGGGAAGAACATTCGTCGGAACTCCAGCCACCGCATAGTCACAGTTGATTGGCGAGTGGCGATGCAAGGCACGCATCACATCCATCAATTTCCATGCTCACCAGGCGCAACGTGAAGGCAATCGAAGCCTGATCTGCATAAAAGCATAGAGACGCCGCCACGCCAGCATATTGCGCCGCGTATTATAGTACGTAGCGCCAGAATACGCGATTGCCTCCTATCCTGCGGATGGACATTCGCAAGGTGTTCGGTGCCAACGTCCGTGCCTATCGACTGGCAGCGGGCCTCAGCCAGGAGGCGGTCGCCGTTCGCATGGGCGTGGATCGGGCCTACGTCAGTGCAATCGAGCGAGGGCTGCAGAACGTCACTCTCCTGACGATCTGGCAATTGGCAGAGTCTTTGAACGTGCGTCCGGCCGACCTGCTTGGGGAGCCGGTTCAGAAATCGCGGTCGTGACCGCAAGGGATCGTAACCTTCAGGCGAAGACGCCCTTCCCTCGCTTCAACCGAAGGGCGGCTTCGTGCGGCCGCCACCCCTCCTGACCGGCCGCATAGAGCCCGGTCCGGCGAAGCCGGATGCGCCAATCCCTTCAGTCCTTGAAATCCGAGCGAATGTACAATCGATAGCTGGCAAGGGCCGAGCTCATTGGCATTCCATAAAACACGGCCGCCCGAGCAAAGAAAAGCCCCGCCCGGCGGACCGGGCGGGGCCTCAGGGGCCTCGGCTTACTCGCCGTTCTTCTTGCGGCTGC
>CAYTRP010000740.1:0-1589 GCA_964440195.1 uncultured Candidatus Sumerlaeota bacterium | reverse complement strand
GTTGAACATCGGGCGGTTGAAGAAGCTCACCTTGAAACCCTTCACCTCGTTGCGGACCGCGTAGATCCAATTCCAGCCCGGCGTATAGAGTGGGACCTGAATCGCCCTTGTAATCAGATAGGTCTGCGCTTCCCTGACCAGCTCCAGCCGCTCGTTCCGGTCAAGCGTGGTGCGCGTGCGCGCCAGGATCGAGTCGAGCTCCGGGCTCTGATAGCCCGAATAGCCGCCCGGGGAATGCCACAGGTTGTAAAGGATGTCGGGGTCATACCAAGCCCAGCCCATCATGTTGAAGGAGCCGCGGCCGCTCTCCATCTCGTTTTCCTGCTTCACCCGCGCATTCAGCGTGCCGATGTCCATCAGCTCGAGCGAGGTGGTGATGCCGATCTGCTGGAGCTGGTTCTGGAAGACCTGGAGGATCTTCTCCCGATTGTCGTCGGGCCAGGTCATCAGGGTGACATCGAGGGGATTGCCCGGCCCGTAGCCCGCTTCCGCGAGCAGCGCCATGGCCGCGTCCGGATCATAGGGGATGGAGATGGTCGAGCACCATTCCTGGTCGTTGCCGAACACTCCAGGCCCGACGGCGCATTTCTCGCGCTGCACGAGGTCACCGAAGACGATATCGATCGCGGCGTCGACATCGACGGCATGAGCGACGGCCCTGCGCACGCGTTCGTCGTCGAACGGCGGCCGGGAGGTGGTGAACTGGAAGAAGATCGTCGACCCGTCGTTCACGGCCAGCGTCAGATCCATGTCCGGCGAGGAGCGCACGGCGTCAACGTCGTCGAGCGGCGGGGTGGAGATGTGCACCTCGCCCGTCATCAGCGCGGCGAGCCGCGCCTGCGCCTCGGGCATGCGCCGCACGATGAGCTGATCGATCTGCGGCGGCCCATCGTTCGTGGCCGGGCGACCCATGTTCCGGTAGTGCGGGTTCGGGACCAGCACCATGCGGTCGCCCTTGACCCATTCCTGCACCATGAAGGGGCCGGAGCTGACGGCCGCGATGGAGCCGAAGTCCGAGCCCAGCGCCTCGTTCCCGCGGCAGAGTATTCCCGCGAAGGCCGAGGCCTGGAAGGCGGGAAAGGCCGAGAACGCGCTCGACAGCGTGAAGCGGATGGTCAGGTCGTCGATGACCTCTACCGAGGTGACCGGCCCGAAGGCAGCCTTCATGACGCTGGGATTGGCGGCATCGAACGCCCGGTCCATCGTGTACTTGACGTCGTTCGCATCGAGCGGCGCCCCGTCGCTGCACCGGAGCCCCTCGTTGATGTGGAAGGTGTAGACGGTTCCATCCTCTGAAACGTCCCAACTCTTCGCGACGTTCGGTACCACGTCGCCGTTGCCGTCGAAATGGACGAGTGAATCGTAGAGCTGATCGAAGGTGACGAAAGACTCCCACGTAGTCGTGCGGTGCGGATCGAGCGAGTCGGCGTCCACGCTCATCGCCCAAACGAGGGTGCCTGCGGCGCCGGCACTGGTGGAGAAGGCGCAAAGCAGGGCCGCGGAGGCTGCCAGACTACTAAGGAGGCACGGCGGTTGTCTTTTCGGCATCTTATTTTCTCCTTCCTCGGTTACGGGGATAGATTCCGTCG
>CAYTRP010000739.1:0-1590 GCA_964440195.1 uncultured Candidatus Sumerlaeota bacterium | reverse complement strand
GAAAGCCCAGAATTGCTTCGGAAGCGATGTTTGCGCGGGGCGGTGCCGCCTAGTTCACGCGCTCGACGTAGCTGCCGTCCTCGGTGCTGATGCGCACCCGTTCGCCGGTCTTGATGAAGGGGGGAACCTGGATCGTCATGCCCGTGTCGAGTTTGGCATCCTTGGTGATGGAACCCGAGCTGTTGCCCTTGGCGACCGTGTCCATGGTGTCGACCACGGTGAACTCCATCTTGGGTGGAAGTTCCACGCCGATGGCCTTTCCATCCCAGAAGCCGACGATCACGTCGGTTTCCGCGACGAGGAAGTTGGCGGCGAAGCCCAGGAAGTCCTCCTCCAGGGTGAACTGCTCGTAGGTGGTGGTGTCCATGAAGTGGTAGCCACCGTCGTCGTGGTACAGATACTGGCAGGTCTTCTGCTCGAATTCGGCGCGTTCGGGGTGATCGCTGGCGCCGCGAAAGGTCTTCTCGACGACGCGCCCATCCTGCAGGTTCTTGAGCTTGCAGACGACAAAGCTGCGCAGGTTGCCCGGGGTGCGATGGTCGAACTGGGTGACGACCCAGAGTTGGCTGTCGACGACGATCTTCATTCCGGGGCGGAGCTTGACGGGATCAATGGGGGGCATCGAGGGGGTCTATCCTGTTGAAGTAACCGGTAGGGGAGACCGGCGGGGCGGTAATAGCCCGACCCGACCCGGCGCGTGTCAAGGGGAGGGGCGGACCCGCACACTCCGGCCGACAGGAACATCGGTCTTGATCCGTGGGGCGCGGGGGGCACCATCGGGCCCTCAAATCCGGAGATCAGGGAGTTTCAGGCAATCATGACGAAAGCATTGAGCAGGGTGACGCGGACGGTGGCCCTGGGGATGGTTCTTGCGCTGGGCGCTGCGGGAGCGAGCGGCGTATGGGCGCTGGAGATCGACGCGACGATGGCCGAGGCGCCGTCGGCGGATCTCCCGGCGCTTTCCGCCCTGGGTGAGAATGATGTCCTGTTTTCGGCACTCGGGCGGGATTGGACGCGTGCGGATTTCGAGGCGGCGACCCGGTTTTACCCTCCCCCCTCGATCCGCGTGGTGAACGAGCTGGAGGTGCCCTTTGACCAAGTCCTTCCCACGCAGGTCCATCGGGCGATTGGCGAGGTCGTGACAAACCTGGCGGCCCTCGAGGAAGCCAGGCGGCGCGGGCTTGAACTGCCCCCGGCGGAAGCGTTGGAAGAACCCATGCGGGACATTGCGATTCGCACCTGGCTGCGCGAGAAGGGCGTGATCGCCGCCACGATCGTCACCGACGAGGAACTGCTGGAGTTCCGCGACCGGTTCGCCGAACAGATGACGGTCGAGGAGGAACTGAAGCTGCGCCATCTCTTCTTCCCGGCCTACGAGGACTACACGGTGGCCGAGGGAGACACGCTCGTCTCCATCGCCGGGGCAATTTCGGGCGATGCGGCAAAGGCCAGCCACATCCTGTCGAAGGAATCGCGCGAGCCGCGCGCGGGAGAAAAGGCGCCCGAGACGGGCAAGACGGAGCCCGATGAACCGTTGGTGCCCGGTGAAGTGCTGCTGGTTCCGATGAATGAGGAGAAGGCCGCGGAAGT
>CAYTRP010000738.1:0-1590 GCA_964440195.1 uncultured Candidatus Sumerlaeota bacterium | reverse complement strand
CCATCAGCGACACGGCCGAGTACGGCGACTACACACGCGGCCCGCGCCTTGTCACCGACGAGACGCGCAAGGAACTCAAGAAGATCCTCTCCGAGATCCAGAAGGGCGAGTTTGCCCGCGATTGGATGCTCGAGAATTACGCCGGGCGCCCGTCGTTCAACGCGATGCGCAAGCTCAACGCCGAGCACGGCACCGAGGCGATCGGCAAGCAACTGCGCGGCATGATGCCGTGGCTCAAGAAGAAGGGCTGACCCTTGCGCGGCTTTGCAGGACATCGGATCATCCCTGGCGGCGGAGTCGGTTCCCGGCTCCGCCGTTTCTCATGGGGGCTATCCGCATGCTGGTCGGGGTGACGACCTTCGGTGCCGAGGACCCCATGTCGGGACTCTCACGCTACTTGAGATCCGTGCTGCGGGCGATGTCGGAGATTGCGGCACCGGATGAATACTTCGAGGTCATGGTCCATGGAAGGGAAGGTGCCGCCTTGGTGCCGCGTCACCCAAACTGGAGGATGCTCAGGGTCGGCAGGCTCGCGCAAGCTCCCGTCGCGAACGTTCTTTGGCATCAACTCGTGCTTCCCTTCTCCTCTCGCGAACGCCGCCACGATGTCCTCTTTCTCCCGGCGGCCAACCGGCGCGTCCCCCACCGGTTGGCCATGATGGCCGCGGGTGCCGCGCCCATGGTGGGGACCGTGCACGACCTCGCCATCTTCCACCTGCCCACCAAGTACGGCTGGATGCGCGATGCCTACGCGCGCCACGCGCTGCCCCCGCTGATTCGCGGCCTTGATCATGTCCTGACGGTCAGCGAGCACACCCGCCGCGACGTCATGAAGTTTTGCCATGTCCCCGCGAGCCGTGTTTCGACGACGCTTCTGGCGGCCGAGCCCGGCCGGTTCGCTCCGATGAATCCCGCCGAGGCGCGCGAAGGCGTCCTCGCCAGGCTTGGAATCCCCTCGCCTTACGTTCTCTACACCTCACGGCTCGAGCATCCCGCCAAGAACCACCTTCGGCTCATGCGTGCCTTCGCGCGCATGAAGAAGCGCACCGGTTGCCCCCATCGGCTGGTGCTTGCCGGCAGTCGATGGCCCGGCGACGAGGCCATCGTTGCGGAAGCAAGCCATTTGGGCAACGAGTTCGTTCTCCTCGCCGGCGAGGTGCCCGAAGCCCTTCTTCCGGCGCTGGTCTGCGCAGCGGAGTTGGTTGTTTTTCCCTCGCTCTTCGAGGGCTTTGGCCTGCCCGTGCTCGAGGCGATGGCGTGTGGCGTGCCCGTGGCCTGCTCGCGCGCCGCTTCGCTGCCCGAGATTGCCGGCGACGCCGCGTGCTTCTTCGATCCCATGAGTGAAGGGGAAATCGGGCGCGCCATCGCGCGGCTCTTGTTCGACCGGGCAGCGCGTGACGACTATCGGCTTCGTGGGCTGCGGCGCGCGGCGTCCTTCGATTGGAGAAGGACTGCCCGGCAAACGCTGGACGTGCTGCGCGAGCAGGCCCTCCGGGTCAGACGTCATCCGTCAGCAGCGTGAACGTGCGCATCGGCCAGTAGCGCAGGATGGCCGTGCCGCTCAGCCATGTGCGCGGCCGCGCCATCCTG
>CAYTRP010000737.1:0-1592 GCA_964440195.1 uncultured Candidatus Sumerlaeota bacterium | reverse complement strand
GACGACTACGCCGACAAGGTCATCGTCTGCACCATCCAGAAGCTCGGCCTCGCGCTGGACGAAAATAGCAAGCGCAACAAGCAGCAGAAGAAGGATGGCAAGAAGAGCTTCAAGGAACAGCTGGAGCCCCTCCGTGAAAAGCGCATTGCCTTTATCTTCGACGAATGCCACCGGTCGCAGTTCGGCGAGAACCACAAGGCTATTAAGGAGTTCTTCCCGCGCGCCCAGCTCTTTGGTTTCACCGGAACTCCGATCTTCGATCAGAACGCCGCGCAGCAGAAGATCGAGGACACGCAGGCCAGCATGAAGACGACGGAAGACCTCTTCCAGCAGCGTCTTCACACCTACACAATCACGCATGCGATCGAGGACGGCAACGTCCTTCGGTTCCACGTTGACTATTACAAGCCGCAGGGCAAGACAGTGCCCAAGCCGGGCGAACCGCTGGCCAAGCGGGCGGTAATCGAGGCAATTCTCGCCAAGCACGACGCTGCTACCGGGCAGCGCCGGTTCAACGCCCTGCTTGCCACGTCGTCGATTAATGATGCCATCGAGTATCACACCCTCTTCAAGACCATGCAGGCCGAGAAGTTGGCCGCTGATCCCGGCTTCCAACCGCTGAACATCGCCTGCGTCTTCTCACCGCCCGCCGAGGGCAACGCGGACGTGAAGCAGATCCAGGAGGACCTGCCGCAGGAGAAAGAAGACAACGCTGTCGAGCCCGAAAAGAAAAAGGAAGCCCTGAAGGCAATCCTCGCCGACTATAACGCCAACTACGGCACCAACCATAAGATCGGTGAGTTCGACCTGTATTATCAGGACGTGCAGAAGCGCATCAAAGACCAGCAATGGCCGGATGCTGACCTCAAGAAGGCTTACCCGAACCAACCACACCACAAGATCGACATCACGATTGTCGTCGACATGCTGCTGACCGGCTTTGACTCCAAGTTCCTGAACACCCTCTACGTCGACAAGAACCTGAAGCATCACGGACTGATCCAGGCCTTCTCGCGCACGAACCGGGTGCTGAACGCCACCAAGCCCTATGGCAACATCCTCGACTTCCGCCAGCAACAGGGCGCGGTCGATGCCGCCATTGCGCTGTTCTCAGGCGAGGCCGCCGCCGAGAAAGCCCGAGAAATCTGGCTGGTCGACAAGGCGCCCGTGGTCATCCAGAAGCTAGAAACCGCGGTGCAGAAGCTCGATTCCTTCATGAAATCGCAGGGCCTCGACTGCGCCCCGGATGCGGTGCCGAAGCTCAAGGGCGATGCGGCCCGCGCGGCGTTCATTGAACACTTCAAAGAGGTCCAGCGCCTCAAGACCCAGCTTGACCAGTACACCGACCTGACCGAAGAAAACCGCGATGATATCGAGCAGGTCCTGCCGCGCGAAAACCTGCTTGGCTTCCGCGGTGCGTATCTCGAAACGGCCCAACGCCTTAGGGCCCAGCAGGGCAAGGGCCATGATCAGGGCGATGGCGCGCCGAGCCAGGACGCCGACCAACTGGACTTCGAATTCGTCCTCTTCGCCTCGGCCGTCATCGATTATGACTACATCATGGGTCTGATCGCTCGCTATTCCGAGGCAAC
>CAYTRP010000736.1:570-1606 GCA_964440195.1 uncultured Candidatus Sumerlaeota bacterium | reverse complement strand
CCCGCCGGTCAGGATGCTCGTCCCGAGGATGACGCTGGTCAGCAAGCCGCTCCACAGTGCCCGCGCCGTCCCTTGACCCCCGCAACTGCCCCGGCCTAGCGTCCCTTTCCAGTGTGACGGCATCCACACCTTAATCCCCGGGCACGCACCCCATGACGCTTCGCATCACGAACACCCTGACCGGCCAGCGCGAGGAGTTCCGCCCCATCGACCCCGCCGGGCGCGTCGTCACGTGGTACGCGTGCGGACCCACGGTCTATGGCCCCATCCACATTGGCAACGCGCGCACCTTCGTCCTGACCGACACGATGCGCCGGTGGATGGAGCACCTGGGCTATGAGGTGCGCTTTGTCTCGAACATCACCGACGTGGACGACAAAATCATCAACCGCGCCATCGTGGAGAAGGACACGCCCGAGCACGTCGCGGAGAAGTACACCCAGCTCTTTTTCCGGCACATCGAGTCCCTCGGCGTGCGGCGCGGGACCGAGCACCCGCGCGCGACGCCCAACATCGGCGGCATGATCCGCCTGATCGCCGACCTCGTCGCCAAGGGCCACGCCTACGCGTCGGAGGACGGCTCGGTGTGGTTCCACGTGCGCTCTTTCCCCGAGTACGGCAAGCTCTCGGGCCGCAACCTCGACGACATGAAGGAGGGCGAGCGGGTCAGCAAGGACCAGCAGCGCCTCAAGCGCGACCCGCTCGACTTTGCCCTGTGGAAGGCGAGCAAGCCCGGCGAGCCCGCCTGGGAATCCCCCTGGGGCAGGGGGCGACCCGGGTGGCACATCGAGTGCTCCTGCATGGCCATGGCCTGTCACCACGCGCCGACCATCGACATTCACAGCGGCGGCGTGGACCTGATCTTTCCGCACCACGAGAACGAGATCGCGCAGAGCGAGGCCGCCACGGGCAAGTCCTTCGCCAATTATTGGGTCCACCTCGCGATGCTCAACATCTCCGGCGACAAGATGTCCAAGTCGCTCGGCAACTTCAAGTACATCGACGCGTTGCTCGCCGAGTATGATCCGCTCACGCT
>CAYTRP010000736.1:0-560 GCA_964440195.1 uncultured Candidatus Sumerlaeota bacterium | reverse complement strand
GCCAGTTCCTCCTCTCCGCGCATTACCGCACCGAGCTGGACTTCACCGAGGCGAACCTCGCCCTGGCCCAGAAGGCCGCGCGCCGCTATTCGGAAGCCGAGCGCGAGGCCCGCACACTCCTGCGCCGCGAGCCGAAGACGGACGCCTGGCGCGGCCACGACCCGCTGGAGGCCCTCAACGCCCGGTTCGCCGAGGCCATGAACGACGACTTCAACACGGCGCGCGCGCTGGCCGCGCTCTTCGAACTCGTCTCGCTCCTCAACACCACGCGCGCCGCCATCGAGCGCGACGCCGCGAGCGTCCCCGACATCGAGCCGCCCCTCGCGCTGCTCGTTCATTTCCGCGCGCTGCTCGGCATCACCGCCGACCTGGAAAAGGACCGCGGACAATCCGTCGGCGACCTCTCGGCGCAACTCATGGAACTTCTCATCGCCACGCGCGCCGAGGCGCGCAAGCACAAGCAGTTCGCCATCGCCGACACGATCCGCAACGGACTCACGAGGCTCGGGATCGCCCTCGAGGACAAGTCCGCCGGCACCACCTGGAAGATCAACACCCCC
>CAYTRP010000735.1:0-1608 GCA_964440195.1 uncultured Candidatus Sumerlaeota bacterium | reverse complement strand
CTGGCAAATCCCCCCAGCCCGCTGCCCGCGACCACGACGACTTCGGGGGGGGCGCCGAGCTGGGTGCGCAACGCCGCCACCGATTCCTCGAGGATCGCCTCATGGGTTTCCGCGTCGTGCCAGGTCGCCGTGTTCATCGTGCCTCTCTCCGGTGCCGTTTCAGTCGCCATAACGTCGCGAGCGCCTTGCCGATCTCGCGGTGCGAGATCTTCGACTTCCCTGCCCGCCGATCCGCAAAGACAATCGGCACCTCCCTTACCCTCGCCCCGGCTTCCTGCGCCTTGACCAGCAGTTCCATCAGGCAACTGTACCCGTGCGAGCGGATTCCATCGAGGTCCAGCCGCTTGAGCAAGTCCACCCGGTAGCAACGGTACCCGCTTGTGGTGTCCCGGGCGCTCAACCCGAGCATCTTTCTCGCCATCGTGTTCGCCAGCCAGCTTAGGATATGGCGATGGATCCCCCAGTTGCCCTCGATCCGCCCGCCCGCCACGTAGCGCGAACCGATGACCAGATCCGAAATCACCGCCATGTGTATGAGTTCGACCAGATGCTTGGGATGGTGGGAGAGATCCGCGTCCATCGAGATCGCCAGGTCATACTCCCCCTCGATCGCGTGCCGGAACCCCTCCAGATAGGCCGTTCCCAGCCCGAGCTTCCCGGCTCTCTTCAGGACGGCGATTCGGCTGGGCGCCTTCCTTGCCATCCCCTCCACCAACGATGCCGTCCCGTCCGGCGAACCGTCATCCACCACAAGCACGTTGGCGGTTACGGGCTGGGCGAGGACTCCACGGATCAACTGGCGGATATTTTCGGCTTCGTTGTAGGTTGGGATGATTACCAACGCGCGCGCGGTGACGGGAGGTTTCGACTTCTCCAAGGAAAATCAGTCCCTCCGCCTGTCAGGTCGCCATCGCGCCACTCTCAGTTCCGGCGTCCCCAGTTTGTGATGTCGTCCTCGGTGCCGTCCCTCCCATCGGGACCGAAGCTCCAGAGGTCGTAGTCCTTGTTGTTTTCCCCCGGCGACCGGTAGCTCAGCGGGTTCTTCCAGGAATCGCGCGGCAACTCCCCACCCTCTGCCTCCAGATACGGCCCCTCCCACAATCCCTCGGAAACGTTGCTGGGCCGTGTCACCAGCGCCTGGAGCCCCTCGCGCGTGTCCGGGAAACGCCCGACGTGCATCTCATACTGGGACAACGCCGTTCGAATGTTGCCCATCTGCAAGCGCGTGCTCTCGACGCGGGCCTTGTTTGCCTGACCCGTGAAACGCGGCAATGCCACCGCCAGCAGGATTCCGATGATCACCACCACGAACATGATCTCGAGGAAAGTGAACGCGCGGTGGAGCCGCCCCGCGGAAAATGGCCCCGATGTTGACGCTTTGGCTGCCAGACTTCTCATGGCTCTGGTCCCTTTCAAATGGCCAATTGGGGGCCCTTGGTGCGCGACCCCACCTGCTGGATATCCGGACTGCCTGCAGCCGCTGGCGGTTTGCAGGAGGCCCAAAGATTCGAACGCCCAGGCCCCGACCGGCAAGGGTAAACGAGGGGGCATCGACGGTCGGCATCGCGCCCTTGTGGAGTGCGCGCGCGATGTTCGCCTGCCTTTCCC
>CAYTRP010000734.1:1150-1611 GCA_964440195.1 uncultured Candidatus Sumerlaeota bacterium | reverse complement strand
CCCAGGTCCGATTGGAACGAGTATCCGGCGAGGTCAAGCGGATTGAGGACGTGACGTTCGCCACCCTGGGCCCCCTCCGCAAGTTCGAGTCGATCCATCGCAACCTCGGAGAGGACAGGATTCTCAAGACGCGAGTCGTGTGCGTCGGTGAGGATTCGGGCTTCACCCTGAATCAGCCGGTCGGCCAGGAAGACTACATCGTTGCCTCAATCGACGGGGGGGCTACTTTGGGGCGGTCGTACACCACGTACTTCGGCAAATTACTGGAGGCGCCCTATTCCATCACAAGTGCAGCATTTGTCGACATAATGGAGATTTCTGGCTCGAATGTGCTCTCGGCCGAGCCGGTGGACCTGGAGGGGCGGAGTCTGTTTGAGGTGGTGATTCAGCATGGCAAGCCGGAAAAACCAATCCAGACCCGGGTCCTTTTCGACCCGGCCGCCGGTTGGGTGGCGCGCTTG
>CAYTRP010000734.1:0-1140 GCA_964440195.1 uncultured Candidatus Sumerlaeota bacterium | reverse complement strand
CCAAACCGGAGATGCAGATGGAAATCGAGTACATGGACGACGGCGTGATCCCGCCGTTTCCGAAATCCGTGATATTCGAATCGGGGGAGCAAATCTGGAACTGCCAGTTCGAGGAAATCCGTACCGAGCGAAGCGACCCGAAAGAGTTCACCCTTGCATACTATGGACTGGAGCCGGTTGCATTGCCAACCACGCCTCGGGAGATCAACTGGACCTGGGTGTTCGTTGGCCTGGGAGTGGTCTCGCTCCTGGGGGCGGTGCTGCTTCGGATGAAGTCACATCGATGACCGAAGCCGAGGGGGAGATCGATGCGAGGGCGGACAAGGCGGGGCTTCACCCTGATCGAAGCACTTGTTGTGATCGGTGTGCTCTCGCTATTGATGGCGTTGCTGCTCCCCGCGGTGCAGGCGGCGCGAGGGTCGGCGCGACGGATGCAATGCGCGGTGAACCTGAAACAGATCGGGTTGGCGATCCATGCCTATCACGATGTGAATCTGTGCCTGCCGCCAGGAAACCTGGGCAATTATGACGCTCGATTCATGCGGGCAGGATCACCGTGCCCCTACCCATTTACGGACCAGGGGTTTCTGGTCAGGCTCCTGCCGTTCGGCGAGCAAACCGCGCTGTTCAACGCGGTGAACCAAAATCTTCGCATCCTCTCGTCCGAGAATTCGACGGTCATCGGCACGGTCGTTTCCCAATATGTCTGTCCCGACGATGACGGCGCGGGCGTCCCTTATTCCAGTTTTCCCCTTTCGCGGTTGGATGACGATCACATTGGGCTGGGGGCTCCGGGAACCGTGGCTTCGGGAAGCTACGCCGGTGTTTATGGATCGACACTCCTGCGCGGCGGGCCGTGGCCCATGCTGGACTGCCGCCCAGACCCCATACGCTTGCGAGGGGTCAATGGTTGCATTGTCGAGGGATTAACGGTACGAGTGAGCTCGATTACCGACGGCACTAGCCACACGATGATGGTTACCGCGAAGGCCTCGGCTGCGTCGCGGGTCATGGATACGTGGGATCCGCTGTTTTCCAAACTGGGGGGCTGGTGGTTCCTCGGCAATCATGGGGATAGTTTCTGTACGGCGTACTATCCGCCAAACTATTACCGCCGCGTACGACCGTCGAGAGGGACGA
>CAYTRP010000733.1:0-1612 GCA_964440195.1 uncultured Candidatus Sumerlaeota bacterium | reverse complement strand
CCGCGTCCTACCTGCAAGGCAGGATCGGAAATTTGCGCGGCGGGTACATCCGCCAAGTGGGTCAGGGCATTTATTCGCTGCTGCCGCTGGGCCTGCGGGCGTGCCGCAAGGTTGAGCGCATCATCCGCGAGGAGATGGACGCCATCGGAGGGCAGGAAGTACTGCTCCCGGTCACATCCCCCGCCGACCTGTGGATCGAGTCGGGCCGTTACGAGGCGGTGGGGCCGGAACTGCTCCGGTTCAAGGACCGCAACGATCACCCGTGCGTGCTGAACATGACGCACGAGGAGGTGGTGACGGATCTGGTGCGCGGCAACGTGGACAGCTACCGGCAGCTTCCGCTGATGGTGTACCAGATTCAGACGAAGTTTCGCGACGAGGCGCGCAGCCGGGGCGGGTTGATCCGCGTGCGCGAGTTCACGATGAAGGACGCCTACTCCTTTCACCGCACGGTTGAGGACTTGCAGGAATACTACAAGGTCGTGCATGAAGCCTACGCGCGCATTTTCCGCCGGTGCGGCCTGCGGCGGGTACTGGACATCGAATCCGACACGGGGATGATGGGCGGTCTGGCGGCGCACGAATTCATGCTCCTCTCCCCCGTGGGCGAGGACACGATCCTCTACTGCGAGGAGAGCGGCTACCGCGCGAACCGCGAGGTGGCCACCTGTGCCCGCAAGTACGACTTCGACGAGGCGGCGCAACCGTTGGCGGAAGTCCACACGCCGGGCACGAAGACCATCGAGGATTTGTGCAAGTTCCTGAACATCGCGCCGGAGCGCACGGGGAAGTGCGTCGCCTTTGTCGGCGACGGGGCGAAGCCGATCCTCGCATTCGTGCGCGGGGATTTCGAGGTGAACCAGGCGAAACTGAAACGCGCCGCCCAGGCCGGCGACCTGCGCCCCATGCAGGAAGACGAGTTCCGGGCCCTTGGCACCGTGGCGGGCTTTGTCGGGCCGCAGGGGCTCGACGCGGCGAAGGTTCTGCTAATTATTGATGAGTCCGTCGCCAGGACCCCAAACACCGTTGTCGGCGGCAACAAGACGGACTATCATGTTACAGGGTTCAACTTCGCGCGGGAACTGGAGGCGGACTTTCCCGTCCACGACATCACCGACGTGCGCGAGGGGGACCCGTGCCCCCTGTCGGGCAAACCTTTGAAGATGGAGCGCGGTATAGAGATCGGGAACATTTTCCAACTCGGGACAAAATACAGCAAGGCCATGAGCTTCACGTACGACGAAGAGGACGCCAGCCAGCGCACGCCCATCATGGGGTGCTACGGCATCGGCGTGGGGCGGACGATGGCCTCGGCGGTGGAGGAAAGCCACGACGACAAGGGCCCCATCTGGCCCATCTCCATCGCGCCGTTCGAGGTGCAAATCTGTTGCCTTCAGGCCAAGGACGAGGAAATCCGCGAGGCGGGCCAACGGGTTTACGACGCGCTACGGTCCGCCGGGCTCGACCCCCTGTTGGACCGCCGCAATGTCGGGGCGGGGTTTATGTTCGCCGACGCGGACCTGATCGGCGCGCCGGTGCGAGTGATCCTGTCGCGGCGGAACCTGGCGGCGGGGAAAGCGGAGTTGAAGTATCGGCTTGCCGAGGAGCGCGC
>CAYTRP010000732.1:833-1613 GCA_964440195.1 uncultured Candidatus Sumerlaeota bacterium | reverse complement strand
CGGCATGGCGGGGTTGAAGACGTAGTGATAGAACGCCTGCTCGTTGGGCAGGGCAAGGGCACCGTTTTGTCCCGGCTCGATGGTGATGGGCTCGCTCGCCAGACGACCGGACGGAATGTCGATGGCGGCGATGACCAGCCGTTCGGGAGTGCGGTTCATGTAGTTGACGGCGGTGCGCGAGCGCGCGGCCAGCAGGTAACTCATCGGAATTTCCTGGCGGGGATTGCGGATGTAGGAATCCAACTGCGCAAGGGCGCGCCGCTCCTGCTCCTCGAGGGAAGTGCGCGGCAATGGCGTCGGAGTGGGTTCCGGCGTGGGCGTGGGGGGAGCCGGCGGCACAAGGCGGAAGACCGTGCGGAAGCCGACGTGTTCGAGGGCGGCATTGGGAAGTCCCGGGGTGCGCTGCGTCAGCCGCCCGTCTGAATTGCGGTCGCCGACACTGCCCCCGCGAATGGTGCGGGAGTCGGCAAATGTATCGATGGAGGGGTTTTCCTTGCCGTCCACCTGCGAGTAATAGGTGCGGGAGTAATAATCGCGCGTCCACTCGGAGACATTGCCGCCCATGTCATAGAGGCCAAAGGCCGAGCGATCCCGCGGATTGGCGCCCGGCGCGACGGTGCCCGCCGCCATGCCAAGAGCGACGCGGGTTGCGCCGTCCTCGAGTTGGTTGCCCCACGGGTAGAGGTTGCCCTCCCGGCCCCGTCCGGCGGCTTCCCATTCGGCTTCGGTCGGAAGGTCCTTGCCATGGAAGCGCGCGAAGTTCAGGGCGTCCATGTACGT
>CAYTRP010000732.1:0-805 GCA_964440195.1 uncultured Candidatus Sumerlaeota bacterium | reverse complement strand
ATCTCGGCCATGAGCGCCTTGTTGGTGCTCGTGTTGATGCGGAGTCCGCCCTGCGTTTCGGCGAATCGATTGTAGCGCTGCTGGTCAACCTCATACTTGTCAATGTAGTACCAGCCAAGGGTGACGGTGGCCGCGGGCGATTCGCCCGGAGGAACCTCGTCCCTGCTTCCCTGTGGGCGGCCGATCCGATAGGTGCCCCGGGGGATCAGGATCATCTCCCGTCCGTCCGTCTTCCAGGTAATGGCACGGGGCAGGATGCCAAACTCGCCGGTATCCACCATTTCCGTGCCGGGTACAGGCTCGAAGGGGAGTTCCTGAGCGGGCGAGTAGCGCGGTCCCAAGAGGGCGATCAGAACGGTGGCAAGTGCGGCAAGTGCGGCCTTGATGTGGTTCAACGACATGGCAATTCACCTCGTGCGCCATGGTTTCATGGGGAGGATGGCCCCAAGGCGAGGACCGAAGCAAAGAAAAAGGTGAGAGGACGGGACATTCCGAGTTCCGGGTTCCGCGTTCTTCCTCCTTCGCCAAGGCTACGGAGGACGGGTCGTTCTTCGTTTTGGTGGGGTTGGCGGTTCGCGAATCACGAAGCGTGAATCCCGCATGGCCCGGCGGGTCACGCACGGACAAGCACGGACCGGCACGGACACGATGCGGGTACTGGCAAAAATCAAGGTGCCCCTGTCAGGACGTTCTCGAAGTCGCAATCTCCGCGTTGCTGCTCGGCGGCGGCATCCTCGACAGATGGCCAAATGCCGCCGCCTCGCGCCCAAGAGGGCAGCACGGGATCTTGCGCCCTTGAAAACGT
>CAYTRP010000731.1:0-1614 GCA_964440195.1 uncultured Candidatus Sumerlaeota bacterium | reverse complement strand
ACAGCGCGCGGCGCATACCGTACGAGAGTAAACAGATGGACAGGCAAATTGCGGGGCGCACTGACCGCAGCCGCACCCGCGCCGTGGAAGGAACGCCCGGCCCGGGGCGAAGCCGTTGCCCGGAGAGCTGTGATGCTCACAGCAGTCCCAGGGCCTTCGGCTGTTCATGGGTGAACGATTTCCTGTGCGCCAATGGCGACAGGCATTCCGTTTCGTCGGCAATGTGCCCGTCCCCGGGCTCCACCGATCGATTGCCGCCATCGATACAGGGAACCTGCAGGAACCGGAACCTCCAGGTTGACCAAAGGCCCGGAATCGGCGGCGCTGTCATTAATGTGCCGAAAGACAAATCTCCCTCCAGTCCAGGGACCGTCTCCGGAACTCCGGGAACGGATCAAGCTGCGGAGATCTTCCGCAGCGTCGCGGCCGCCCTTGGCTTCCGTCGAGGCGAAGGAGATGGTGGAGAAGCACTTGGCCAGCGCTCGCTCGATTATGTCCGGGAGTGGGCGGAGTCCGCGGGACGACTCGCGGACCCGGAGGCCACATGGGGACAGACACTTTGTGGAGCCCTCGAACCGGTAGCCCGAGGCTCTGGGCGAGCATCGCCGCTCTGCTCGGAGCGCTCACTTCCCCCCTCCCTCACCACACCGATCGAGACGCTCACGTTCGGTGGTGAAGGGGCGGGACCGGTACGACGAACTCGGCTCCGGCGTGCGTCGGGTGAACCAGTACCTGCCTCACTACGCGCCCGGCGCGGGCAAGCCTGTCTTCGAGGATGGCGAGATGTTCACCGTCACCGTGTCGATAGGGGCCAGCGCCCTTGAAGCCGAGGCACCAGTCGAGGCACCAGTCGAGCCCATTGAGGTGCGGGTGTTGCCCGATGAAGTCATCGTCCAGAGTTTCCCCGGCCCCGACCGCTCGATCCCGATGGAGGAGTTGAAGGCCGGTCGGCCCGTGGGGCGGCGTTACCGAAACCGCCGCATCGGCGAGTTTTTGAAGGAGCTGGAGTTGAGCGAAGGCCGCAACACCGGCATCCCCACGATCCAGAAGGCGATGGCAGCCAACGGCTCGTCGTTGGCCCGTTTCGAGACCGACGAGGAGCGCACCTATTTGTTGGTGCGCCTGCCGCTTCGTTCCGCGCCCACCCCCCAAGCTGCCCCTCAAGCTGCCCCTCAAGACAAATTACTGACAGTCAGAGTTTTACATGAAATGTCCGAGAGAATGGGGCTGCCTACCCCGCAAGTCACCCCTCAAGTCGCCGCGCATGTTGTCCGAATTCTTCAAGCGGCTTCCAATGCGCTGAATCGTGAAGGGTTGCAGCAGGCTGCCGGGTTGGGGGACCGCAAGCATTTCCGCACAATCTATCTCAATTCCCTCATCAAGGCGGGCTGGCTTGCGCCGACGATTCCCGGCAAGAGAAGCAGTCCATTGCAGAAATATGTCCTGACCGAAGCCGGTCGTGACTGGCTGGCAAAACACGAGGCCCAATTCTCATGAAACCCTGGAGAGAAATCGCCGTGCCGCATCCTGATGTGCTGGAACCGATATGGGGTCTGTCCCCCCCCCATGGATTAAGAGGAACCGCGAATGAACGCCAATGAACGCGAATGGCTC
>CAYTRP010000730.1:0-1616 GCA_964440195.1 uncultured Candidatus Sumerlaeota bacterium | reverse complement strand
CCTGCATATCGGGAATCTGGTCCCCATCCTCGCCCTCGTCCGCTTCCAGCAGGCGGGGCACCGCCCCATCGTCCTCGTTGGCGGGGCCACCGGCATGATCGGCGATCCCAGCGGCAAGAACGCCGAGCGCAACCTCCTCGACCTCGACCATGTGCGCGCCAACGTGCAGGCCCAGGCCAGGATCTTCGCGCGCTTCATCAAGATGGACGGCCCCAACGCCGGCAAGATCGTCAACAACTACGACTGGCTGGGCCGGATGGGCTTTCTCGAATTCCTCCGCGACGTCGGCAAGCACTTCCGCATCGGCGAAATGCTCGGCAAGGAATCCGTCCGCAAGCGCGTGCTCAGCGAAGGCGGCCTCTCCTTCACCGAGTTCAGCTACATGATGCTCCAGGCATACGACTTCAAGCACCTGCTGGAGACCGAGAATTGCCAGGTGCAATCCGGCGGCGCGGACCAATGGGGCAACATCACCGCCGGCACCGACCTCATCCGCCGCACGGTCGGACGCCCAGCCTTTGGCATCACGTACCCGCTGCTCACGACGGCATCCGGCGCCAAGTTCGGCAAGAGCGAAGCGGGCGCCGTCTGGCTCGATTCCGCCAAGACACCCGTCTATGACTTCTACCAATACTGGGTGCGCACCGAAGACGCCGACGTCGAACGCCTGCTGAAGATCTTCACGTTCCTCCCGCTGGAGGAAATCGCCGCCATCGTCGCCCGGCACAACGAAGACCCCGGCAAGCGCACCGGCCAAAAGCGCCTCGCCTGGGAGGCCACCGCCTACGTCCACTCCCCCGCCGAGGCCGACAAGGCACGCGACGCCGCCGAGGCACTCTTCGAGACAGCACTCACCAACCTATCCGACGCCCGGCTGCGCGAGCTGTTCCCCGACGTCCCCTCCATCGGTATTTCGCGCGCCGAACTGGAAGCCGGGGCTTCCGTTCCGGAGATCCTCGTGCGAGGCGGGCTCGCGGCCAGCAAGAAGGAAGCGCTCCGGCTTCTGGCCCAGGGAGGCCTCTACCTCAACCAACAGCCTTTCGCGGCGGATCGCAAGGTATTCACCCCAGAAGACCTCGCCAGCGAATCCATGATGCTCCTTCGGGCCGGCAAGAAGCGATTCTGCCTGGTCCGGGTGGAATAACCCGGCCTTTTTGACCATCTCGGTGCATCTCGCGGATCCGCGAGACAGGCGGACGCATCTTGATTTTTGCCAATGCGCGGGCGGATACCCGCATCGTGTCCGTGCCAGTCCGTGCTTGTCCGTGCGCCGGACACAAAGTCAAATACGCCCCCGGCCATCGACCATCTTTCGGCAATCATTCGTCCTTGACGCCGTAGGTGCCGGGAGGCGATTTCTCAAGGCGACACTATAAGGAGTTCCCTTATATGAACACGAGAATCCGCCTTACCTTGCTGGGCTTGTTCGCCGTCGCTCTTTTGGTGCCGACAGTCGTTTCGGCTCATCGCTATGACCGGACCCGCGATTTCCATCCCCTCCGCGTCATCGGCTTTGGGGCGAATGTGGTCGGCATTGCCACGGAATACGTCGTGGCGCGACCCATTCACTGGGTCGTTTCGCAAAGTGAACTGGACATCATCTTCGGCCACAAGGC
>CAYTRP010000729.1:0-1616 GCA_964440195.1 uncultured Candidatus Sumerlaeota bacterium | reverse complement strand
GGGCAAAGAGCCGGAGCGGGCCCCACGAATCGCATATCACGGCGCTTTCCTTTGTTGACAGTGTTCGGGCTCATGGGGGGAGGTGCGGAGAGATACCCACGCCCGTCATGGCAAGGTGCGGTGCCATGGAACCCGGACCCCGCAGCCGCACCCGAGACGCCCCGGAGGACCCTCGCCCCATGGACATGTATGTCATCGAAGGTGGAAACCCACTGCGTGGAACCGTGACCGTCAGCGGTTCGAAGAACGCGTGCCTGCCGCTCATGTGTGCCGCGCTGCTCGCGGATGGGATTACCATCCTCGAGAACGTCCCGAACCTCCGGGACATTCGGTCCATGGTGGACCTGCTGGAACACCTTAACGTGAAGATCATCTTCCGGCACGGGCGCATGGTGATCGACTCCAGGGGCTTCGACACGGAATGGGTCCCCTACGAGCTGATGCGCAAGATGCGCGCGTCGATGTATGCCTTTGGCCCCATCATCGCGCGGCGGCGCAAGGCGGCCGTCAGCAAGCCGGGCGGATGCAACATCGGCAGCCGCCCGATCGACCTGCACCTGCGGGGATTCCAACACCTGGGCGTCAGCATCGCCGAGCGCAAAGGCTACATCCACGCGTCCCACGACGGCCTCAAGGGATCCGACATGGTCCTTTCCGGCAAGAGCGGGCCATCGGTCGGCGCCACCTGCAACGTGCTGATGGCGGCGGTCCTGGCGGAGGGAACCACCACAATCCGCGGGGCAGCCCGCGAGCCCGAAGTCCAGGAGCTGATCGGCTTCCTCGCCGCGATGGGCGCGCGGATCGACGGCATGGGAACCAACACGCTGGTCATCGAGGGCGTGAAGAAGCTACAGCCGATCCAGTGGAGCGTCGCCCCCGACCGCATCGAGGCCGCGACCTATGCGTCGGCGGCGCTGATCACGGACGGCGACCTGCTGATCAAGCATTGCGAACCGACGGCGATGACGGCCTCGCTTTGGGCGTTGAGACAATGGGGCGCCCAAATCGACCATGTGGACGATTCCACGATTCGGGTGCGCCGCGCCGAAGACCGCAAGCCCACGCCGATGGACCTCACCACGGAGCCTTATCCGGGTCTCGCCACGGACATCCAGCCGGCCATCGTGTCGTTGCTGGGACTGACGGCGGGCGCGTCGAGCATCCGGGAGACCATTTACCCGGATCGCTTCATGCACATTGACGAGTTGAATCGCCTCGGCGCCTGCATGCGGGTCGAGGGAGACATGGTCCACATCCTGGGGGTGGATCGCTATGAAGGGGCCGCCGTGATGTCGCCGGACCTGCGGGCGGGTGCCGCGCTGGTGCTCGCGGCGTTGGCGGCGGAAGGCGAGAGCCAGGTCCGCCGCATCTATCACATCGAGCGCGGCTACGAGCGCTTTGAGCAAAAACTGGCGGCTCTCGGGGCGCGAATCCGGCGCACCGTGGAGGACGACATCGATCCGGGTTTCGACGGACCCCTGTGGAACGAGGACGCCCCGGTTGCCAATCCCGAGGAAGTGGAAACCTACTCGGATGCGGCGACGCAGGTGGATTCCCCCGTGTCGCGCCTCTGAGGAAGCCCGATGGTGCAGGGCTCCCGAAACCGCCCCCCCGAA
>CAYTRP010000728.1:0-1618 GCA_964440195.1 uncultured Candidatus Sumerlaeota bacterium | reverse complement strand
GCAGCAGATCGTTCGCGAGTTCGATGGGGGGGGCATCGAGGCGCGCAATGTGGAGGAGGCGCAGGGAAACGTGACCGGAGCCCTGTTCCGGATCACGCTCTCCTCGGGCAAGGCGAGTGGGACGGCGAATCCCCTCGCCCCCCCGGCGGGGGCGGGTGAGCCTGGCTCGTCGTCAGTCACGAACATCCCGCGGAAGCGATCGATTGCCGAGGCCGCCCGATGAGCGCACGCATCCTGATCGTGGACGACAACGCGTTGTATCGCGAGGCGTTTCGGCGCAACCTGCTGCTGAGGGATTACGAGGTGGTGGAGGCCGAGAGCGGGGAGCAGGCGCTCGCGGTGTTCCGGGAGGAACGCCCCGACGTGATCGTGACGGACCTGAGCATGGGTTCGCCGACGGAGGGACTGGACCTGATCCGCTCGATCAAGCAGTTGGAGCCGACGGTGCCCATCGTGATGATCAGCGCGGTGGGGTCCTTTGAGGAGGGGGCCGAGGCGATGCGCCTGGGGGCGCATCGCGTGATCGGCAAGGCGCGCATCGACGAGGAACTGGGCAATCTCTACGCGACGATCGACGACGCGCGGTCCACGGGCGCGCGCAACCGCGCGGCACGGCGCGAGATCGAGGCGCTCGCGGAGGGCGGCGGCGACGCGGGCGAGGCGATGAAGCGCCTGCGGGCCATGGCGATGGATGAATCCCTGCACGGGTCCGTGCGCGCCGAGGCGTTTGACGCGTTGACGACCCTCGCCGAGGACGACGTGCGGCGGCAGATCGAGGAACAGATTGCCGAGGCCGGAAAGCGCGAACTGGAGGAAGCGGAGGCGCGGCTGCGCGCCGAGTTGCCCGCGTGGGAGTCCTTCGAGGGAATGACGCGCAAGGAATTGTTGTCGGCGGAATATTTCTTTCATCGCCAGGGGGGCGACCGCCCGGCCGAGGGGGCGGACTTCTCGCGCAACGTGGGCTTCTCGTTTTGCTTCGCGGTGGAGAACGAGGTGAAGAACCGGCTGCGCAAGCGCCTGCAAAAGTTCCTCGGCCTGCGGGAGACGCCTGCGTTGGTGCGCTCGCTGGTCGACCCGCGCACGGGGCAGTTGGACCTGTTCTATCACCAACACCTCGCGCGCATCCAGTCGCTTCAGCCCTTTGACTTCACGATCGACAACGTGCGGCAGGTGTTCCAGCGCATCCTGGAACACGAGGCGCGCTACAAGCCCGACGGCTTGAAGGCGCTGGGGATCATGGTGCTTTGCTTCGGGCGCGACTATGAGGTGAAGACGCTGAAGAAGGCGCTTCGGATCTCGAACCCGCTTGGGTTGAGGGGACTGGAGGGCAACGAGCAGGTGCTGCGGTTCGCGCACCTGCTCGTTGCCCTCCAGCATTACCGCAATCCCTACATCCATCCCGAGATCAGCGACATGGAGAAGGTGTCGAAGATCCGTTCGACGGCGCTGGACTGCCTGCGCGAGACCGCGCGGCTGGGCTGATCGTCGCGGTTGATCCGGTTCCGGTCCAGTCCCTGCCCGCGAATCGAAGGGCCGGTGCCTCGGCCAGTACCCGGGGGGTGGATTAGGGCATTTTGCTAAATACTGTATCCACAATGCTTGAACCATCCTGCGACAT
>CAYTRP010000727.1:0-1620 GCA_964440195.1 uncultured Candidatus Sumerlaeota bacterium | reverse complement strand
TGGCCGAGCACCTCGACGCGAACGAGGTCCCCATCCAGTGCATCCTCCAGGTCGCGCTCGTTGATCATGACGTCGCGCACACCACTTGCCTGCTGGCTATCCGCGTCGAGCCGGACGAGGCCAAACCCCTTGCGCGTCATCGCCAACATGCCTGTCAGCTGCTTGCCCTGTTTCTTTGGCGAGGCAATTTCCCAGAACTTGCCGTGGTGACACACCACCTCGCCCCTCTTCGCCATTCCCTTCAGCATCCGCCTCAGCAGGATGCGGTCGCTCCCAGGCAGCCGCTTGTGAATCTCCTGCAGGGCCACCGCCCCGCTTGCCGCGCGCAGGATCTTGAGGATTTCCGGCTCACGAATTTCCATCAGGCTCTCCGTTCGCCGGGGGTAAACCACCCAGCGGCGTCACCCATATTCGCGCGACTTCCCCCGCGGGCACAACCTCTGTTGCATGCAGGCGCGACCATTCGAGAAATTCGAGGAGCCTCTCGCGCTCCCGGGCGGTGAAGCCCGCGAACTCGAAGGGCTTGTAATGGGCGAGGGCGGTCATCATCTGCCCGCGATCTCCCTCAACACCGACGTTGCCCATCATTCTTCCCCGGTTGTGCCCGCCGTAGAAGTCCGCCAGTCGCCCCAACTCGAACTCGTTCACCACCAACACCGTCACTCCACGAACCTTCAACCAGCGAACAAATTCCTCCACGTCATGGGACTGGCGCAAGCCATCCGCCCAGGGCGGGACGTCCCACGTCGTGTTCATCATGGGCATGCGACCGGATTCGCCAAAGAACCATCGCCCGCGCGCTTCGAACAGAAGCAGCGCCCGTCCATCGCCGATCTCTTCATGGGCCGCGACGAGGATCTCCTCGGGCATCGTGCCGTTGCGGTCAAAGATATCAGGGTCCAGGTACATCCATGGGAGTGCCCAGGGAGCCGACAGGAAGGCTAGCACGCAAACGAGTGCGGTCATTCCATGGCGACGGATCGGTCTTTGCCAGGCAATGGCCGCCAATACGGCGAGTGTCACACAACCCAGTGCGACCGCGGGCATGGCGAACCGGTCCGGCGAGAGGCGCACCGTGAGCAGCGCCGCGTATCCCAGCCACGCCATTGTCGCGACGACCGCGATGCGCGGGCGTTTCCGCCAAAAGAGCAGCGCCAACGCGAGTCCCAACACGATGGGCGAAACAAGAAAGGCAGGTGCATGGCCAAAGAGAGGCATCCGCCGGAATGCGTCAGCCCAGTACGCCGACTCCCACGGCGACACCGGCTGGTGATGGCCTGTGATGAATGCCGCCTGTGCCGTGCTCCAACCCTCCGCCGCGCCCATGAATGGATGCAGCGGATGCCCGCCCAGCCACCACGCCCTGAGCATCCACGGACCGAACGCGATCAGGCCGCCGAGGGCCAGCCGCCCGATGCCTTTCAGGCGTGTAGTCAAGTCGCCGCGAATCATCAATGTCGCGCCAATGGCCAACGGCACCGCGACAATGCCCAGCGCGGAGAATTTGACCGCGACGGCGCTCCCCCCCAGCAATCCCGCCACGATCATCCAGACCGCCGATGGTCGATGCCCTGTCGCGCGCAACAGACACGATACCGCGCCCAGCGCGTACAAGGCCAC
>CAYTRP010000726.1:0-1621 GCA_964440195.1 uncultured Candidatus Sumerlaeota bacterium | reverse complement strand
CGCCGCCATCATCGGCCCCAACGGGGCCGGGAAGTCCACTCTTCTCAAGATTGTGGCCGGGATTCTCTCCGCGGAATCCGGCAATGTCTCCTATCCCAAGACCACCGAAATCGGCTACCTCCCCCAGGAAATCCTCATCGAGAGCGCCCTCAGCGTCGAAGAGGAATGCCGCACCGTCTTCCAGGAAGTCCTCGATCACGTCCAGGAAATGCGCGACATCGAGCACCGCCTCGGCGAAATGGCCAATCACGACACCGAGGAATACCACCAAATCGCCGACCGCTACGATTACCTCCTCCACGAGACCATGCGGCGCGACATCTACGCGATGGATTCCAACATTGCCAAGGTCATGTCGGGCCTCGGTTTCAAGTCGACCGACCTGCGCCGCCCCTGCCGCGAGTTCTCCGGCGGATGGCAGATGCGCATCGCCCTGGGCAAGCTCCTGCTCGCCAATCCCGACATCCTCCTGCTCGACGAACCCACCAACCACCTCGACATCGAGAGCATCGAATGGCTCGGCGAGTGGCTCGGCAACCACGAGGGGAGCGTGCTCATGGTCAGCCACGAGCGAGCCTTCATGGACAAGCTCGTCAACAAGGTCGTCGAGATCGACCGTGGCAACGTCGTCATCTACCGGGGCAATTACACCGAGTCCCTTGCCAAGCGCGCCGAACGCCGCGAAATGCAGCGCCGCGCCTACGAGAACCAGCAGATCGAACTGCAGCAGATCCAGAAGTTCATCGACCGCTTCCGCTACCAGGCCAGCAAGGCCGCCCTCGTCCAGTCGCGCATCAAGTCGCTCGACAAGATGGTCATCGTCGAGCCACCCAGCGAGGACGAGACAACGATCCACTTCCAGTTCCCCGCCGCGCCCCGGGGAGGCAAGGAAGTCATCGTCGCCAACAGCATCACCAAGTCCTTCGGCAAGAACCACGTCCTCGAGAATGTCGACTTCGCCCTGTACCGCGGCGAAAAGGTCGCCCTCGTCGGCGTGAACGGCGCGGGCAAGTCGACCCTCATGAAGATCCTCGCACGGAAGCTCGACCCCGACCGGGGCAAGCTCCTGCTCGGCGGCAACATCCAGCCCGACTACTTTGCCCAGTACGACTACGAGGACCTGCACCCGAACAACACCGTCCTGGGCGAGTTCCTCTCCGCCGCGCCCCTCTCCGTTTCCGACCGCGCGCGTGGAATTCTCGGCGCCTTCCTCTTCCGGGGCGACGACGTCGACAAGAAGATCTCCATGCTCAGTGGCGGGGAGAAGACGCGACTGCGCCTCGCCCGCATGCTTTGCGGGTCGGCCAACCTCCTCATGCTCGACGAACCCACCAACCACCTCGACATTGGTTCAAGGCTCACGCTGGAAAACGCCCTGCGCCAATACGATGGAGCCGTAATCCTCGTCTCCCACGACCGCTACTTCCTCGACAACGTCGTGACTCGCATCGTCGAAATCGCCGACGGCAAGGCCACCTCCTATCCCGGCAACTACTCCGATTACCTGCGCCTCAAGGCACTCGTCGCCGTCTCGCCCACCGGGGCCACGAATGGTGCCGCGATCCCTCTCCCCGAGAAGAAACCCACCCCCGCGCCCAAACCCCTCAACGGCACCGCCCCC
>CAYTRP010000725.1:0-1625 GCA_964440195.1 uncultured Candidatus Sumerlaeota bacterium | reverse complement strand
CGAGAGGAAGATGCCCCCCTGATCCCGCCTTGCCTCTTCCCCGCAGAAGCCGGGTAGATTTTGTTCACCCGCTCTTGATCGGCGCCCCATGAGTGAATCGCTCGCCATCCCCCTTTCGGAAGTCCTGGCCGCCTTTCGATGGATGGCGCTCTGCCTGATTGTCTCGGCGGCGGTTACGCCGTTGGTTTTGCGGTTGTTTCGCGGCGTTCCGGACCGGGGAGTGGGACTGGCGCCCCTTGTGGGAATCCTGCTGTTGACGACGTTGAGTTGGTGGATGGGTCAGGACACGTCACCCTTTGGATCCGAGAGGGCGCGAGTTGTCCTCGGCATCGTGGCGTTCGGCATGGGTGCCGTCGTGCTCTGGGGCGTCTGGAATGAACTGCTATCGCAAGGGGCAAAGCTCCTTTGGCATGGGCCCGTGTTCGCGCGATTGCTGCTCCCATCCACCGTGCTGTTGGTGGCCGCGATTCCCCTGCCGTTTTCCCGAATGGGAATCCTGTTTGTTGTCATTGGACTGGCCGTCCTTTCCGCATTGGCCTGGAAGGGTGAGTGGAGTGAACTGAATCGCCAGTGCCGACGACTGCTCCCGCCGGGTGGCGTGGCCCTGCTTCTCTTTGCCCTGGGTTTTTGGGTGTTTCTCCTGTTTCGGGCGCAATTTCCGGGCGTCCATTTCGGCCCCGCGTTTTCTGGCGCGGAAAAGCCCGGCAACCTGATGCACCTTTCGTCCGCGATGCGGACGCGCTGGTTCCCGGTTTCCGATGCGTGGTTTTTCGGCGAGCCGGTGAACTACTACAATGGCGGCCACATCGCGGTCGCGACGCTGGCCAAGGCATCGGCCATCTCACCGGCGTTTGCCTTCAACCTGGGGCTCGCGACGCTCCTTGGCCTCACGCTCAGCACGGCCTTCTCTTTCGCCTACAACCTCCTCCATCGGGGGGGCACCTCCTGCTGGCGCACGATCCCGTGGGCAGTGTTGGGCGCATTGGCCGTGGGCACGTTTGGCAACGGGGACGCGTTGCATCAGGTGATGGAGCGTGCGTCGGGCGTGGACACCTTCGACTTCTGGAGGAGCAGCCGCGTTTACAGCAGCCGCTACAGCCCCTTGGAAGACGCGGGGACCATCACCGAGTTCCCCGCCTTTTCGGCGCTGCTGGGCGACCTGCATCCCCATCACATGGCGCTGCCGGTCGGGATGCTTGTCGCGTCGATCCTCGTGCTGATCTGGCGGAAGACCCATCGCCTCGTGAAGCACCCGCTAGCTTGGTGGAATCGTTCGTTGCCGGACCTGCTTCTGCTCGGCTTGGCGATGGCTGCCGCGCTTGTTGTCAATACATGGGATGCGATCTTCTATTCCCCCATCGTGCCGGTCGTGTTGATTGCGTCCTGGTCGCACGTGCGGCGCGCCCCGGCGGCGACTCGTCAGTTGGCGTGGCCGTTTCTCTCGCTGGCGTTCTTTTGCCTGCTCTCGCTTCTCATCTCGGCCGCGAACCTCGGGGAATATCTTGTCCCGTTGCTGACACTTCCCGCCCCCGGGCTAACAATCTCCCTCGCGTCGCCGCCGACACTGGCCGCTCTCGGATTGGCAATCACCCTGGCGTGGCGGGCCCACGTCCGCAATCTCGCTC
>CAYTRP010000724.1:0-1628 GCA_964440195.1 uncultured Candidatus Sumerlaeota bacterium | reverse complement strand
CTCCGAAATAGGAAATATTGTCCGCATGAGGCACGTTCGTCTCGGTGATGAGCTGAATTCCCGGCGCGTAGTCTTCCGCGGCCGACCGCATGAGCTGGATGATGCGATGCGTTTGTTCGAGATGAATGCAACGCGTGCCCGGAATTTTCCACAGGAAGGCGATGGCATCGAGGCGGACGTAAGCCGCGCCATGGCCGATATAGAACAGGAGCACGTCGAGCAGGCGGAGCAGCATGCGCGGGTCGGAAACGTTGATGTCCGCCTGGTCGGCGCTGAATGTGGTCCAGACCTTTTTCGGGCCGGCGGCGGTTGGGAATTCGGTCAGGAGCGGCAGCGCCCTCGGGCGGACCACCACCGAAAGGTCCGGCGTGCCCTCCACGGTGAAAAAGGCGTTTTCCCAGGTGGGTTCCTGGCGCAAAAACTGGCCGAACCAGTCTCCCTGCGCCGAGGCATGATTGAAGACCGCGTCGAACATCAGGGCAAAGCGGGAGCCCAGCGCCGCCACGTCGTCCCAATTTCCCAGGGCGGGATCCACCGCGCGGTAGTCCATCACCGAGAATCCATCGTCCGAGGAACTCGGATAGAAGGGCAGAAGATGGACCGCGGTCAGGACGCCCCCGGCCCGGCGGGCGAGAAATTTTCCGAGTGTCCGCAGGGGCGTTTCTCCCGCCGCGGAGACCTGGTCGCCATACGCGATCACCATGCAGTCGCCGGGACCGGGGCGTGGAGCCAGGGATTTTCCCGCGGGATACGCGCGGCGCGCGGCTTCGACGAGATTGGCGACCTCGCCGGCCAGCATGGGGGCGGAGGATTCGCCGTAGAGAAACGCAAGATGATCTCGTATGCTGGAATTCACGCCCTAACCTGTCATACAAATCCCCACCCGCCAACCCCATGAGCCTCCAAGTTTCTCTCTCGCGCTTTCCCCGGCGCATCGGTTTTCTCTCCACGCGATTCCACGGCACGGACGGCGTGACGCTGGAGGCCGCGAAATGGGCCGCCATCCTCGAACAGGAGGGAGCCTCCTGCTATTGGATGGCGGGCCTGCTCGACAAGCCGGCGGCCTTGAGCTTTCTCGACTCGCGCGCGTTTTTCAATCATCCGGAAATTCTCGAAGTTCAGGCGGCGTTGTTCGGCCAGACGACCCGCCCCCGCGCCGTCACCGACCGCATCCACGTGCTCAAGGAAGGGCTCAAGTCCTCGATCTACGAATTCATCCGGCGTTTCGATCTCGAACTGCTCATTCCGCAAAACGTCCTGGCCATCCCCATGCACGTTCCGTTGGGCCTGGCGCTGACGGAGGTGATCGCGGAAACCGGCATTCCCACCATCGCGCACCATCACGACTTCGCCTGGGAGCGCGAGCGGTTCACCGTGACGTCGGGCGCCGACTATCTCGCCGCCGCGTTCCCGCCGACGCTGCCCAACCTCGAGCATGTCGTCATCAATTCCATGCAGCAGAAGGAACTCGCGCGCCGTTACGGCCAGGCTTCGACGGTGATTCCGAACGTCATCGATTTCGAGACGCCTCCGCCCGCGATGGACGACTATGCCGCCGACTTCCGGCGCGAGATCGGGGTGGCGGATGATGATATTCTGGTCCTGCAGCCGACCCGTCTCGTCGCGCG
>CAYTRP010000723.1:0-1633 GCA_964440195.1 uncultured Candidatus Sumerlaeota bacterium | reverse complement strand
CCTCCAGTATTCGCAGATGGGAATGGATACTGGAGGAGGTGGGCGATGTTGATGTCGAATGCGGCATAGTAGCGGCCCGACTGGCGCTCGATGTACTCGCTCATGCGCAGGATGTGCTCCGGTGCCCGCGCGTTGCGCGCCTGGTGAAGAAACCAGCGCGCGCGTTGCGGGTCGTCGAGGCCCCACAAGGACGTGTACATGCCGAGGTAGGGCAACCGCCAGTCCCGCGGGTTTTTCATGATCCCCTTCTTCAGGATCTCGAGTCCGCGCTCATGGTCGCCCTTGTCGTCGGAGATCACCAGGTTGGCCATCTCGTAGACCGGCACAAAGTGGGGGTCCAGATCCGTGAGGACATCGAAGTAGTTGAAAATCGGCGCCGTCGGATCCGCCGCGCCCTCGGGGGTGCGCCACGACGCGCCGAACATCTGGACCGCGCGCAGGGTGAGGAAATCGGCGTAAAGGTTGTCGTACCCCAATGCCGCCAGTCGAATGACCTCGGAGGAGGGGATGTTGATGCGCTGGACGTAATGGCCGGGCCCCTCCCACCAGTCCTTGTAGAACGCCGCCTGGCGCAGCACCGCGTAGGTCATCAGCAGGATGACAATGGCGCCCAGCACAAGGTCGTTGCGAAGCTTCTTGGAGATCATGGCTCAGGACACTCCCGTGTTTGCGGCGCTCCGGGGGTTACTTGAAGTTGCGGCGATTGAAGATCATCGATGCCACGATCAGCACGGCCGTCGCGTAGGCTGCCGCATAGCGGATCGTGAAGAAATCGAGCTTGGGAACCTGCATGTCGGCAACGGCGCCGCGTTGGTCGAAGAACGAAAGGTTCGGCGCGACATGCGCCGCGCCAATCGAGAACCAGTACGCGATGACCTGTCCCCCAGACAGGTTCTCGATCCCCCCGGCCCGCCTCATCATCAGGTCCGCGAAGAAGTAGAGGTCCTGGTTCAGGCGGCCGATGATGAACGCCGTCAGCGTCAGGAACGCGCTCAACGTCGGGGACGAGAAGGAGGAGAAGAGCACCGCAAATGCCGTTATCACGGCCATCTCAAGCATCGTCAGGGCGGACAGCGTCACCACGCCCTGCGTCAGCAGCGAGCCCTGCGTGGCCATTTGGACCGCGATGCCAGGGTGCCACGTGCCAAACGAGAGAAGGACGCCAAGCCCCTGGAAGAGCGAAGCCAACAGGGACCCCGCGTAATAGAGCATCATGGTGGTGCCGGTCGGCGCGGGCTGGCCCTCCGCGAAGAGCCGCTCCGTCATGAATTCCTCGCCCGTGTAGGCCCGCAGGAGAAGAACCACGATGAAGATGTAGGTCATGATGATGATGTTCACCCAGATCGTCATCAGCAGCCCGAAGTACTTTCCAACGATGAAGTGCCAGCGGCTGATGGGCTTGGAGACGATCGTGTAGATCGTCTTCTTGTCGAGATCGTTGTAGACCAGTCCCACGCCGACAAACACGGCGATCAGCACGGAGATGATGTTGATGGCGGCGACACCCAGGTCGCGCACGATCCGCTCCTGCCCAAAGATCGCCAGGGAGGAGGCGACCCAGGCGCCGATCAGGATGAGGACCGCGAAAAACAGCAGCACGTAGAGGACCCGGTTGCGAACCGCCTCCTTGAAC
>CAYTRP010000722.1:0-1638 GCA_964440195.1 uncultured Candidatus Sumerlaeota bacterium | reverse complement strand
TTCAAATCGTTTTTGGCTCGTTCTGTCCTGTCGGGAACAAACCCGAGATGCGCCCGAGGGGCGGGCAGGATGTTTCCGTTCTCTGCGATATGGCCCCGTTCCTGTATCGTCGGCGGGAAAATCTTCAAGCTTTGGGCAGGCTCATGGCAGATTTTGGGCGTCTATACCGTTTTTCTGTATTGTGTAGCCTGTTTTAGGGGAGCTACGCCCCTCAAAACAAAAAACACACAATATAGAAAAATGCCATATGGCAGGGGAACATCGTATCACACCGGCGCAAAATCACTGAACAGCATTGCCCGGACGCGCGAGGCGGCGGGGCGCCCTACAGCGGCACCGCCACCTCGTCGAGCACCTCGCCGATGGCCTCGTCTTCCTCGCGATGCCATGACCCGGTCGATTCAAACGTGCGCGCCACGACCACGCGATGCGCGAGGGTCGGCACCGCGACGGCCTTGATGTCGTCGGGTGTCACAAAGTCGCGGCCGTGCACCGACGCGTAGGCCTGCGAACAGCGTCGCAGCGCCAACAAGCCGCGCGTCGAGCATCCCAGCTCGAACAGGTGCGACGTGCGTGTCGCCTCCGCGATGCGCACCATGTAGTCCAGCAGCGACTCGTCGACCTTCACGTTCGAGGCCGCTTCTTGCAGGCTCGACACCTCGTCGGCCGACAAGACCGGCTGCACCTCGGCCTCCATCATTGCCATTCGCTGCTCGCGCAGGATGCGGATCTCCGAGCCCCGGTCGGGATATCCCAGGTGCAGGCGCATCATGAAGCGGTCCATCTGGCTCTTGGGCAGCGGAAACGTCCCGTGAAACTCCAGCGGGTTCTGCGTCGCCAGCACCATGAACGGTGCGGGCAGTTCGTGCGGCCGGCCATCCATCGACACGCGCGCGCTGTTCATCGCCTCAAGCAGCGCCGATTGCGTCTTGGGCGACGTGCGGTTGATCTCGTCGGCCAGCACGATGTTGGCGAACAGCGGACCGGGCTTGAACTCGAACGCGTGGGCCTGCTGGTTGTAGATCGAAACCCCCAGGATGTCCGAAGGGAGCATGTCGCTCGTGAACTGGATGCGCTGGAACACGCAATTGAGCGAGCGCGCCAGCACCGAGGCCAGCGTTGTCTTTCCCACCCCCGGCACGTCCTCCAGCAACAGGTGTCCCCGCCCCAGGAGTGCCACGATGGCCAGGTCCACCACTTCCGCGCTGCCGTGGTAGACCTTCAGGATATTCTCGCGGATGCGCTGGATTGCCTCTCGATTGGCCACGGTTCCCCGGTCTCGCTGGATGATCTCAACCGCCACTGGCACCCACATGTGCCCCGGGATCGCCCGCAAGGGTCAAGCCAGAGGCAGCATCTCCTCGCCTCCACGACCACACGCGGCTTGCTTCCCCTGCCCCGCGCCCCCTCAATGCGCCCTCATCTGGCACTTGCAGGTCATTCCCTCCCGGCGACCGCGACCCCATGCTTACCATCACCGTTTACCAATCCTCCGGCGAAGTCTGCACCTACGTCCAGGAAGACACCGAAGCCGCCGCCCAACTCCTCGACCGCATCAATCCGGCGAAGCTCTTTCACGAAGCCCGTGTCCTGATCGGCTCGCCGCTGGGCCTTGGGATTTACAGCGGCCATCGCATC
>CAYTRP010000721.1:0-1642 GCA_964440195.1 uncultured Candidatus Sumerlaeota bacterium | reverse complement strand
TCGGCGCGCTTGAGGGCCGGGGCGTCGTTCACGCCATCGCCCGTCATGGCAACGACTTCACGGTTTGCCTGGAGGGCCTTGACGAGCCGCAGCTTGTGCTCGGGGCTGGTGCGGGCGAAGATGTCGTTCTCGCGGACGTAACGGCGCAACTCCTCGTCGGAGGCGGCTTCGAGTTCCGCGCCCGTCACGGCGTGTTCGCCATCGCCGATGCCCATCTCGCGCCCGATGGCCTTGGCGGTGCCGGCGTGGTCTCCGGTGATCATCTTCACGCAGATGCCGGCTTCCTTGCATATCGCGATGGCCTGGATGGCTTCGGGACGCGGGGGATCGATGATCCCGACGATGCCGAGAAAAATCATGCCGTCATCGAGGTCTTCGATCTCGAGATTGCTCTTTGCCGGGTCCGCCTCGCGCACCGCGGCGGCCAGGACGCGCAGGCCCTTGCCGCCAAGGAAATCAATCTGGCCTTCCCAGAACTTGCCGTCGAGCGGCTGGATGGAGCCATCCGCCGCGCGTTCGTGCGTGCAGCGCTCCAGCAACCGGTCCGGGGCGCCCTTGAGCAGGATGCGCGTCCCGCCGCCGGGCGCGCGGTTGAGCGTGGCCATGAACTTGTTGTCGGACTCGAAGGGGATGACGGCGACGCGGTCGTAGTTCTTTTCGTCGAATTGCGTTTTTTGGGCCAGCGCGCGCAGGGCACCCTCGGTGGGTTCGCCGATGACGCGCCATTCGCCGTCCTCGTTGACCAGGCTGGCGTCGTTGCAGACGGCGAGGACTTCCACGAGGGCGCGCAGGTCTTCGCGCTCGCCGAGGGAAACCTCCGATTCGCCAAGCGCGATGGCGCCTTCCGGCTGGTAGCCGATGCCGGAGACCTCGTAATCGCCGGCGCGGGTGACGGCCTCGCGCACGGTCATTTCGTTTCGCGTGAGCGTCCCGGTCTTGTCGGAGCAAATCACCGTGACGGAGCCGAGGGTTTCGACGGCGTTGAGCCTGCGCGTGATGGCGTTGCGCCGCGCCATGCGCTGGACGCCGAGGGCGAGGGTGATGGTGAGGATCGCGGGGAGGCCCTCCGGAATGGCGGCGACGGCGAAACTGATGGCGGCGATAAGAAGCTGGGCCATCGTGAAGTCATGCAGCAGTTTGCCGACGACAAACATCAGCCCCGCCATGACAAGGATGACGACGGTGAGGGTCTTGGCGAATTTCTTCATCTGCCGGGTCAGCGGCGTGTCGAGCGTCTGGATCTCGGAGATCATCGTGTTGATGCGCCCGATCTCGGTGGACCCGCCGGTGGCGATGACGACGCCGGTGCCGCGCCCGGCGGTGACCATGGTGCCGGAGAAGGCCATGCCGAGACGATCGCCCACACCGGCCTCGCGGGCGGCGGACTCCGTGTTCTTCCTGGAGGGCTGCGATTCGCCGGTAAGGGCGGCTTCCTCGATGCGCAGGTTCACCGCGTCGATCAGGCGCACGTCGGCGGGAACGCGGTCGCCGGAACGGAAGCGCACGACGTCGCCGGGAACAATTTCCTCCGCATCGACCTCGACCCATTCGCCACCCCGGCGCGCATGGGCGGAGAGCGAGAGCATCTTGCGGAGGCCTTCGAGGGCCTGCTCGGCCTTCCCCTCCTGGATGAACCCGATCA
>CAYTRP010000720.1:0-1644 GCA_964440195.1 uncultured Candidatus Sumerlaeota bacterium | reverse complement strand
AGCGGCGCCTTGCCGCACAGCAGGTGGAACAACCGCAGTCCCTCCGCGTAATCGCCGTTGTACAGGAAGAAATACCAATCCTGCGTCCCCGGCGTTCCCCGCTCCACCGGGAAGCCCTCCTCGTCCATCACCGCCCCGTTCGAATCGTTCAAGAAGAAGTACCCCGCCCGCGACAACACCCCCGGCGCGTACTTCGAAATGTCCCGGATCAGGTTCTCCTGCCGAACTTGCAGGACATTCTCCTCGTTCTGATACGTTGCCTGCGGATTTCCCCACGCCCAATGCCGCGCCCGCGCCGCCACATCGCGAGGGTCCAACGGGTATTCCGGCAGAAAAGGGATGTGCGTCCCCTTCTCGTGAGGCAGGTGAAACCGCCGCGCGCACGCATCCGGCGATTCCATCCCCGCCACGTGCACTCCCTCCAACGGCTCATCGGGCCCGTACATGTCCAACGAATGCACCGTCCCGCCCAGATTCAGATGATCCCGGTCGCCCGGGCTCCAATGCTGGAAAACCCCGTCGCGTTGCCATTGGATTTGAAGCGACGTCCACGACATCGGCCGATGGTGTTCCCGCGTGACGATCTTCATCCTCCCCGTGTCCAGCACCACCCGCTCCTCTCCCTCGACGACGGACGCAAGGCGAACGGCCCTCTTCGGCTCGTGAGCCACCATGCTCCGCCGGTCCTCAAAGTGACCGACGGGCGAGTACTCCATCCGCACCAACCCGGGTGCCAGAAGCGTGAATCGCCGGTGACCAATGATCGTTGGAGCGATGCTCATCCGTGCCTGCCCCCCGGGGAGTTTTTTGCCTCACGGTGCGTCCCGCATGGCCCTCTTCAGGACCCACTGGTAGATCAGCAATCCGCCTGCGATCCGCACCCCACTCGTCACGCCCAGCACCAACAACTCCCATGCGATCGCCGGGCGGCTCCGATCCCGTGGGAGGAACAGGTCCGCGTAAACCGGCGAGCACTCCAGCACCGCCGTCATCAGCAGCAACTTCCGCCGCAGCGGATCGTCCGGTTGCGCCACCGCGCAGGCCGCATCCAGCCACGGCAGCAGCGAAGGCCGGCGCCGCACCGCCGCCAAAGCGGGCGACTCGACCAGCAGGTCCTCCCACCGCGCCTCGTGTGCCGCCACGTAGCGATAAACAAACTGGCGCGGCGGCACCTCGTCCACAAGGTACCGCCCAAACCGCCGCGCCTCCGCGATCAGCGCCCCACGGTCGAGACTAGGTCTCGCTTCCAATGGCGCCTTCTTCGGCAAACTGGTCCTGTACTTTGGCCACATATTCCGCCGTCACATCCAATCCCTTGATGCGACGCCCCTCCTCGCCGATCTGGCTCTTGTATTTCGGATCGTACAAGTGGCACCTCACCCGCGCCCCGCCACCAATGTTCAGCAACTTCGGCGTTTCCTTGTCGCACGGCCCAAACCGCGCCGGGCAACGCGGGTGGAAATGGCACCCCGGCGGCGGATCCACCGGCGACGGCACGTCCCCCGGCAACAGGATACGCTTCCGCCGCTGCGTCTTCTCGATGATCGGCACCGCGCTCAGCAACGCCTTCGTGTACGGATGCCGGGGCGCGTTGAAGATCTCCACCTTCGGACCCTCCTCCACGATCCGCCCCAGGTACATCAC
>CAYTRP010000719.1:0-1647 GCA_964440195.1 uncultured Candidatus Sumerlaeota bacterium | reverse complement strand
GCCGATGTCGTGAACGTCCCCCTTCACCGTCGCCATCAAGACACGCGCGGCGGGCTTGGAGTTTTCGTCCTTTTCCGCCTCCATGAAGGGGAGAAGGTACGCCACCGCCTTCTTCATCACGCGGGCGGACTTCACCACCTGCGGCAGGAACATTTTCCCCGCGCCGAAGAGATCGCCGACGATGTTCATACCGTCCATCAGCGGCCCTTCGATCACGAGCAGCGGGCGCCCCAGCTTTTGCCGCGCCTCCTCCGCGTCCTGCTCCGCGAAGTCGGCGATCCCCTTCACCAGCGCATGGGCCAGGCGCTCCTCCACGGGCGCGTTGCGCCATGCCAGTCCGTCGCCCTCGGCTTCCTTCCCCTTCTTTCCGCGATACTGTTCGGCCAGCGTGATGAGGCGCTCCGTCCCGTCGCTCCGCCGGTTCAGCAGCACATCCTCGACGTGCTCCAGCAACGTCTTGTCGATTTCGTCGTACACCTCGACCATGCCCGCGTTCACGATCCCCATGTCGAGCCCCGCGTGAATCGCGTGATAAAGGAACGCCGCGTGCATCGCCTCGCGCACGGGGTTGATGCCCCGGAAAGAGAAGCTGATGTTGCTGACGCCGCCACTGACCAGCGCGCCGTGACACCGCCGCTTGATGGCCCGCGCGGCCTCGATGAACTCCACCGCATAGTTGTCGTGCTCGGACATGCCCGTGCCGACGGTCAGGATGTTCGGGTCGAAGATGATGTCCGTCGGGTCAAAGCCCGCCTTGTCCACAAGGAGCCGATAGGAACGTTCGCAAATCGCCACCTTGCGCTCCGCCGTGTCGGCCTGGCCCTGTTCGTCGAACGCCATGACGACGACCGCCGCGCCGAATCGCCGCGCGCGCCGCGCCTGATGCAGGAACTTCTCCTCGCCTTCCTTCAGGCTGATGGAGTTCACGATGGCCTTGCCTTGCAGGCATCGCAGCCCCGCCTCGATGACATCCCACCGCGAGCTGTCCACCATGATCGGCACGCGGGCGATGTCCGGCTCCGCCATGATGAGGTTCAGGAAGTCGCGCATCATCGCGGGACTGTCGATCATCCCCTCGTCCATGTTCACGTCGAGGATGTTCGCGCCGCTTTGCACCTGCTGCAGCGCCACGTCCACCGCGCCATCCAGGTCGCCTGCCTCGATCAGCTTGCGGAACTTCGGCGATCCGGTGATGTTGGTGCGCTCGCCGACGTTGACGAAACCCGTGTCGCGGTGAATCACGAACGGCTCCAGCCCCGAGAAACGCGAATAGCGGGGGAGGGTTGGCCCTTCGCCGGGTTCGTCCTCGAATCGCGGCACCTGGCGCGGCGGAAAGGGAGCCACCGCCTCCGCGATGGCGCGGATGTGGTCTGGCGTCGTGCCGCAGCAACCGCCGACGATGTTCAACCAACCGTTCTCCGCCCATTCGCGAATCGCCGACGCCATGCTTTCGGGCGTCTCGTCGTAGCCCGTCTCCGCCATGGGATTCGGCAGACCCGCGTTCGGATAGATGCAGATGTGCGTGGTGGCGATGCCCGCCAACTCCTCCACGTAGGGGCGCATCATGTCCGCGCCCAACGCGCAATTCAGCCCCACGCTGATGGGCTTGGCGTGTGGCAAGCCGGTGACGGCCGATGACGGCTACAA
>CAYTRP010000718.1:0-1650 GCA_964440195.1 uncultured Candidatus Sumerlaeota bacterium | reverse complement strand
CGTGCGCCCGCAGGGCATGGCGCTCGAGTCCTACGACGTGAAGGTGCTGGGCAAGCTCCCCGCCGAATTCGTCCACCGGCTTCAGCGCCGCCTTACCTGGATGCGTGACGAGATGATCTTTCATCTGGAGCACTATGACTATTGCGCGATGATCCCCTATCCGGATCCCGACGCGGTCGTCGAGGAAGAGGGGGAGGAGGCGCCCGAGGCGGAGTCCAATGGGCATAACCTCGTCCGGGGCCGTCGCCTGACGCTGTCCTTTGGGCCGGGTCAGGCATGGCAGGCCGTTTACTGGGGCGAAGACGACCTCGGCCCCTTGGTTGCCCACAAGACGGCGGAGAACTGGGCCCTGATGCATCTGGACCTGTCGCGTTTCGCCGACAGCATGCAGGTGGGCGACATGGCCGACGACCGGCTGATGGCCGAAATCGGTGGGGATCTGGCCATTGTGTAGGGTGCAGGGGGTAGGATTCCGGAGCCGGCGGGGTGCGCGCCAATCGGGTTGACCGGCGGGGCGGGGGTGGGCATCCTGCGTGCCCCCTTGCGGTGGCTCCCAGCCGCCCCGGGGTCATTTCGAATCCATGGAACTGCTTGCCATGCCGGTCGTCTTTCACCCGCGCACCAGTATTGAAGAAGTCGAGGAGGGAACCGTCCTCGCCCCCAAGTTCGACGAGAATGGCCTGATCCCGGTCGTCACGACGGATCATGAATCCGGCGAGCTGCTGATGCATGCCTACATGAACCGCGAGGCACTCGCGCGCACCATCGCGATCGGCGAGGCGGTGTACTGGAGCCGCAGCCGCGGGGTCCTGTGGCACAAGGGAGCGACGAGCGGCCTGGTCCAGAAGGTGGTGGAACTGCTGCTCGACGACGACCAGGATACCGTGTGGATGCGTGTGACGGTCACCGGCGGCGCGAGTTGCCACGTGGGCTACCGCTCGTGCTTCTATCGCCGCGTGCCCATCGGCGACACGCAAGGCACGCTGGAATTCACCGGCGTCCCGAAGGTCTTTGATCCGAAGGTCGTTTACGGCGACGCGCCGAACCCCACGAAGTTGTAAGGAGCGGGAGCGGGATTCGGGGGCTCGGGAGATCCAAGGACAAGATCCGGATCGCCGCAGGGAAGCGCAGGATCCACAAAATGAAACCGGGGTTCGGACTGGCAAGCCTGCCCCGAACCCCGGTTTTCATTCATCCGCTTGCCTTTTACGGCGTGGCGATCCTGATTTTGCCCGTGGGGACGGCGTTTCCTTGGGCCTGGCCCGGAATGGCGGCGTTGCCGACCGGTGTGGGAACTTGGGCACCGGCGGCGTCCTCGCGGGCCAGCAGGGCCTGGATCACTTCCTCCACCTTGCCGTTCGAGGCATCGGCGACCACGAGCGAGCCGTCGCGCCCGACGACGTAGTAGTCTGGGAAGCTGTCCACGGCGAAGGACTTGATCGTCGCGCCTTTGGCGTCGAGCGCGAGGGGGTAGCGGATGCCGTGCTCGGTGGCCGTGGCAGCCATCTTCTCCCCTCCTGCGGGGTGGCAAACCCCCAGCACCACGACGCCGCGATCGGCGTACTTGGCCGCCAGTTCATTGGTCTGGGGGATGCTGGCGATGCACGGTCCGCACCACGTCGCCCAGAAGTCGACCAGGACGACCTTGCC
>CAYTRP010000717.1:0-1650 GCA_964440195.1 uncultured Candidatus Sumerlaeota bacterium | reverse complement strand
ACGGGACCTGAAGGGACCGGAGCGCGATCTCATCAACTTCCTCGCCATCCATGGGGGCGATCTCGAGTCCGGAGAGGTCTGTCGCCGGTTCTTTGAGGGCAACAATCTGCGGATGTTTCAGATGGTCAATGGGCTTGCGGCGCGTGGCCTTGTCTTCTTCGACGACGTCCCCGGGCTCCCGCAAAAGCTGACCCTTGTCGGGATTCCCGAGCCGTTTCTCCGGTTCATCGATCTCCCCGCCTTCTGGGAGGGCTACCTCGGGCATTTCCTGAAGGAACTTTCCAACAACGAATTGAAGCACATCGCCACCCAGGGCCTCAAGCTCGCCCCGGCATCGGCGAACAAGAACTACCTTATCCACCTGATCCGCGCGACGATGCTGGATCCGGCGTTCCTGCGCAAGTACATCGACCGGCTCGCCGAGGCCCCCGGCGGCGTCTTCCAGTCGTTGGTCGACTCCAAGGGCGTCGCCATCTACCGGGACCTGCTGGAACTCAACATCCAGCGCCGCTACGACCAATCGCGCGGCGACGCCATCCAGTGGCTGCTGGGCACCAGCGGGCTCGTCTTCACGGCCGTGCCGGGCGGGAACAAGTACAACAACCTGCTCATGATCCCGCGCGACCTGATGTTCATCCTGTCGAACCACTTCCAGCCCGACAACCGCACGTTCCGCGAGCTTGACTCGGTTTCCGTCGTCGAGAAGCAAAAGCCCCCCGCGGTCATCCTCGACAACTCGAACACGCTGTTGCGCGACCTCGTGATCATCGCGCAGATGGTGGACCGCCACCCCGTGCGGGTCCTTGCGACGGGCGGCATCGGCAAGAACGACCTCAAGCGCCTGATGCCCTACCTCAGCGCCAACAAGTCCGTGAAGTACGCCGAGTTCCTGACGCTCTTCCTGATCGAGCGGAAGCTGCTCGTCTCCAGCGGCGAGACCTACCACGTCTCGCGCCATCTCGTCGACTGGTTGTCCGACAGCCAGGCCGCCTACCAGGACATCCTCTCCTGGTGGCTGACCTCGAGCGCGTGGAACGAGGAATATGTCGAGGGAAACACCATCCACGTCGAACCCCAGCCCACGGGCCTTGTTTCCATCGTCGGCTTCCGTCGCGTGGTGCTGGACGTCCTCTCCGAGATGCCCCGCGACCGGTGGTGCCTGGAATCGGGCTTCTACGAGCAGGTTCTGCCCAAGATTCAACAGGACATCCCGCGCCGTGGCGAGCCGATGGCCTATGACAAGCACACCCGCGGCAATGAACTCGTGATCGAGTCCGTGCTCGCCGAGACGCTCAACTGGCTGGGGGTCCTCGCCATCGGGTTCTCCAGCGACAAGGACATCGAGCTGGTCGGCGTGCGCCAGGGCGACGGCAAGACGCTGAAGGCGCGCGGGGGCAGCCGTGGACGCCCGCGCAAGCAAAAGGCACTCTCCTTCACCTTCCGCTTCACGGATTTGGGGCGATTCGTCTTCTCGCGCCCGCTGGAGAGGTGGGGCCAGTTGTTCGAGAAGGAGGACGAGGACGAGGTCCTGCCGCTCAACTTCGATGTCGATGCCTTCATCCTCCAGCCGACCCACGAGGCGATCGTGCCTCCCGACCTCGAACTCGAGAGCTTCTACCGCCTCAACCAGATCGGCCAGGTTCGCAGCGT
>CAYTRP010000716.1:0-1652 GCA_964440195.1 uncultured Candidatus Sumerlaeota bacterium | reverse complement strand
AGCCGGATGGCCGCGAGGCTCGATGGATGGCGAGCAATCGTCTTCAACCGCGTTTCATTCGCGGGCAGCTGTTGCAAGCGAGCTGCTCGGGCGTGTGTAGGAACGCCGCTCTCCGTGCAGATGTGAGCCAACATCGTATCAAGAGCGTCGGAATTAATCTCGTCGCGGAAGCTCGACAACTCCTCAATGATCTCTTCGTCGGTGGCTTTGGCCAACCTCCATGCAGTCACCAACTGATTGAATTTTGCATTGAGATTCCTTGGATTGAGTTTCATTGCCTGTTCAAGGCACTCAATTCCACGCTCAGTTTTGCCAAGGTCCAGCAGGGACGCGCCCTTGTTGTTCAGCGCATCGGATGAAGCATGACCTTCGCCGGTGTAGCTGCGAGGATATGTCTCACCTGTGAGGGTTTCATATATCCTAATGAGCGCCTTGGCTTGAGCTAACAGGCTTGATGACCGCTGCTTGACGGGCACAATAAGGCATTCGTGAAGCAGTTGTGCCAGTGGGTCAGTCTGGATTTTATCCTGATAGAATTCCTGGAGCACAAAGGGCGTAGCCCTGCCATCAGCCCAATCGCATTCGCCTTTGAGCATCTCCAGAACCAATACCGCCCAACTCCAGGCATCCGATGCCGTTGATAGCGGCTGTCCAGCGAACTGCTCAGGCGACGCATATTCGGGAGTCAGGAAACCAGCCCCTTCCACCAGGATGCTTTGACCGACCTTGCGCGTTGTTGCAGTGCCTTCATGTGCGGCCAAGCGGGCACTAGCGAGACCGAAATCGCTGACCTTGGCGGTTCCGTCAGGCGTTATCAAAACATTGCCCGGCTTCACGTCTTGATGCACTAGGCCTTTCTGATGGGAGAAGTGCAGCCCCCACGCAACTTGAATGGCGATGTCCAGAATGCGCGCCATTCCGGCCTCGGTGCTCCCCTGATAGAGCTGACCACTACGAATCCATTCAGAAAGCGTACCTCCCTCCACAAACTCAGCAAAGATGCGCGGGATTCCTCCCAGTCTTCTGACATAGAAGCAACTGACAATGTGGGGATGCAGACCGAGATTGACCCATGTTTCTGCTTCACGCTCGAAGTTGGATGCCTGTTCCTCTGTCTGAAAGAATTCGGGACGTGGTGATTTTACGGCCATGTCCATATCCCAGTCCTTGTGATAAGCCCGGTAAACGAGCCCCATGCCACCACTGGTGAAGATGTCGCGGATCGCATACTTGTCCAAAATTACATCACCGATTTGCCAACTGGGTGGCACCTGTTCTTGTTCGGAGTAGTTCATAACGTCAATGGGGGCGGGTTTCGGATTTCAACATTCAATTGATTATTGAAGCCGGTTTCAGTCCGTTGCGTCGAACAGTTTCGCTCCGGTTGGACGGCGGAGTTCACCTTTGGCGGCGTGTTGAGATGCTCGGTCGTAGAGAGTTTCCGCGCTTTCCACGCCGAGCCATTGGTGACGATCAGCAGTGTAGTTTCCAAAGCCTTCCTCGTATTGCTGGATGAACCGGGCGTAGTCCACGGGTCCAAGCTCTCGGATGGCATTCCATCTGCTTGATCCGATGATTCGTGACTCATGTCGCTTTTATTCCTCTTGATGCGGTTGGGACAATTAGATTTCCATGCGGTTCCAAGATTCGGA
>CAYTRP010000715.1:0-1661 GCA_964440195.1 uncultured Candidatus Sumerlaeota bacterium | reverse complement strand
AGGCGCTTCGCCTCGTCGGCGAGACGCTGCCGCTCCGCGCGCTGCGCCGCTTCGACCCGCTGGAGATACCGGGTCAGGAGCGGCTTCAGCCGATCCACGGCCTTTTCCATCGCGCCGGTGTAGGTCTTGAAGGCGCTGTCGACTTCCTCGCCGGCCGCGATGTGCGGTGCCTTGGCGGTCTTCCGCGCCGCCTCGAGCGATTTGTAGATAGCGCGGGCGCCGCGCACCAACTCATCGACCTTGTCGGCCTCGGACTGCTCGGCGAGATCGCCCCGGTCGAGCCACGCGCCGGCGGCGTCGGACCATTCCCGGACCTTCGCGACCATGTCCGGGTCGATCATCGGCGGGTTGTTGTCGCCGATCCCGACGATCCTGACGTCACCGTCCGGCATGGCGCAGGCCCTCCTTCATTTCGGCGAGATCGAGGCGCGCGATGAGGTAGCTGTTGCAGCGCGCGTACTCCTCGGCCGGGGTCTCCGCGTGGCGGATCCTGTCGAACAGGGCGTTGGTCGCCCGGGTCGCATGGGCGACCTCCTCGGCGGTCGGAAGCGGCTTCTTCATGGCTTCTCCTTTCATGGCCGCGGCGCGACCTCGGTGATGTCGTATTGGGCAAGGGTGGCGAGGAGCCGGGGGTCGGCGCTGCGCCGCGCCATCAGCGCGTCGTAGTCCTCGCGGCTGATGACGCGACGGCAGATGCTCACCCAGACCCGCGCTGCATCGCGGCGGACGCCATCGACCTCGGCGACATACTCCTCGGGCCCAGCCAGCTCGCCGCGCTCGTCAAGCTCGCGCTCCACGAAGACGCGAGCCGGAACCCACGGCCCGCCCTTGACCAGCCGGGTCATGAACCAGCCGCATTCCGGCTCGCCCTCGACCACATCCGGGCGCTCGCCGCGCATCGCGGCCTGCCACCAGGCGTAGAGCTGGCCGAAGGTGCTGGGGCGGCGCATCGGGGGCATCAGCGGGCCGCCTCGGTGGCCGCCGCACGAGCCGCTATGACGAGCGCAGGGACGCCGGACACGGCGTGCAGCGCCGGGAGCGCGATGCAGGCGAAGAACAGCGCGGCGACGACGAGCCCGGCGTTGGTGCGGATCCACGACTTGCGGGCGCTATCCTGCCTCTGCTGCGCCTTCGCCTCGGCCAACTGCTCCGGCGTCGGGAACGGGGGCAGGACGAAGCCGGTGCCGTGGCACCTCGAGCACTCATCCCAGCCCTCATGGTCGCCGCAGTAGACCCGGATCCAGCCGTCGGCGCACCTGCATTTGACCACCGACATTTCGTTTTCCCCGCATCACATTCGATTTGGGTATATTCGTTTTTGGAATGCCGAAAGTCAACGCCTAAGTTTCCGAAAAATCATATTCGGGTGGCTTGCGGCACCCCTCCAATCTGATAGACATTGCAATATCGCATCTTTCGAGACGCGATGCGCCGCGCATATTTCACGACGCTTTTTGAGGTGTTTCAGTTGGACGAAAAGAATAAAATCAAAGACTTGCGGCGAATCGAATCACTGCTGCGCCAGCTCCCGCCATCGGTCCTGGCGTCGGTCGCGAGCATCGTGGCGCGGCAGGATGGGGCTTTGGCGGCCGCCCCTACTCCGAGGGCTGAATAAGCGCCTCGAGGAACAGCACGAGCAGCTTGCGTTGCGCGTCTGTCAT
>CAYTRP010000714.1:623-1669 GCA_964440195.1 uncultured Candidatus Sumerlaeota bacterium | reverse complement strand
GGTGCATACCACGGGCCTCGGGCCGCACCGGCTGCGCGCGGCGACGCGGGCGCCCTACTTCTTCGAGCGGGAGCGCTACGGCGGCATCCTGACCGACATCGCCTCGCACCAGGTGGAGCAGTTCCTGTTCTTCACCGGCGACCGCGAGACCCGCATCCTGTCGGCGACGGTCGCCAACCGCGCCAATCCCGGGACTCCGGGGCTGCAGGACGTCGGCGACATGCACCTCGCCACTGACCGGGCGACCGGCATGATCCGCGTCGACTGGTTCACCCCCGACGGCATGCCGACCTGGGGCGACGGAAGGCTGATCATCACCGGCACCGAGGGCACGATCGAGCTGCGCAAGTATGTCGACATCGCCGGCCGCCCCGGCGGCGACCACCTCTTCCTCGCGGACCGGACCGGCGTGCGGCACATCGACTTCGCCGGCACCGAACTGCCGTTCGGCCGCCAGTTCCTCGCCGACGTCCGCGACCGGACCGAGACCGCGATCCCGCAGTCGCGGACCTTCCTGGCGATGGAGATCGCGATCAGGGCGCAGATCCTGGCCGAAGAGACTGGCCCGTGGAGGGCGGCATGACCTGGACCGTCGGCCTCGTCGGGCTCAACATCGGCCGCTCGCACATCGTCGAGGGTTACCTGCCGAACCCCGCCTTCCGGCTGGCGACCATCTGCGACCTCGACGAGGGGCGGCTGGTGGCGATCGGCGACGAGTTCGGGATCCCCGGCCGCACCACGTCCTTCGACGACCTCCTGACCGATCCGGGCATCGACATCGTCGACATCTGCACCCCGCCGGGCCTGCACCGGCCGATGGTCGAGGCGGCGCTCGCCGCCGGCAAGCACGTGATCTGCGAGAAGCCGCTGACCGGCTCGCTCGCCGACTGCGACGCGATCATCGCCGCCGAGCAGGGCGCGCGCGGCCGGCTGATGCCGATCTTCCAGTACCGCTACGGCGACGGGATCGAGAAGGCAAAGCGCATCATCGACGCCGGCATCGCCGGCCGGCTCTATGCCGGCAGCGTCGAGACCTTCTGGAAGCG
>CAYTRP010000714.1:0-613 GCA_964440195.1 uncultured Candidatus Sumerlaeota bacterium | reverse complement strand
AGCGAGCTCGGCGGGGTGCTGGTCACCCATGCGCTGCACCTGCACGACATGGCGCTCCTGCTCGCCGGACCGGCGGCGCGGGTGTTCGGCCGGGTAGCGACGCGGGTCAACGACATCGAGGTCGAGGACTGCGCCTCCGCCAGCCTGCTGATGGCGAACGGCGGGCTGCTGTCGCTCACCTGCACGCTGGGCTCGCAGGACGAGATCAGCCGCCTCAGGCTGCATTTCCAGAACGTCACCTTCGAGTCCTCGCACGCCGCCTATTCGCCGGGCAACGACCCCTGGCAGATCCTCGCGGCCAGCGATGCCGTGCAGCGGCAGATCGACGAGGTGATCGGAGACTGGCGCCCCGTAGGCCCGCGCTTCACCACCCAGATGGCGCATTTCGCCGAGGCCCTCGACGGCCGCCGGCCCCTGCCGGTGACGACCGCGGACGCGCGCCGCGCGCTGGAGCTCGTGACCGCGATCTACCAGTCGTCCGACACCGGCGCCGACGTGGCGCTGCCGATCGGACCGGACAGCCCGAAGTACGCCGACTGGCGGGCGCGGACCCGCTGAGGGAGGGGAACCATGGCCACCAGCGTCGTGCTCGACAAGGTCGTGAAGAACTACG
>CAYTRP010000713.1:0-1672 GCA_964440195.1 uncultured Candidatus Sumerlaeota bacterium | reverse complement strand
CGTTGATCATGCCGCGGGTGTCGGCATGATCAACGCCAGCACGCTTCGCCAGATGAAGTCCACCGCCTACCTCGTGAATACCGCCCGCGCGGGGCTCATCGACCAGGAGGCCTTGGTGGCGGCCCTGGAGCAGGGCACCATAGCCGGCGCGGCGCTCGATGTCTTCGAGCAGGAGCCCCCCCTCCCCGCCGATCCTCTCCTGAATGTCGAAAACGTGGTTCTGACCCCCCACCTGTCATGGTACTCGGTGGAAGCCGAATGGTCCATTCGAAGATCGATCGTGCGGATCGTCAACGAGTTTGCGGCGGGCGTGACTCTTCAGAATGTCGTCAACTCCGCCGAATTGGGTGACGCTTGATGAGCGCGATCAGGCCGAACGATGCCGTGCGTGTCGAGAATGCCGTCCCGGGGCCCCGCTCCGAGGAGTTCCTTGCAAGATGGCAACGCAACGAAGCCCAGACCACGACGTGGCAGGCTCCAGTCGTGTGGGACCATGCGCGCGGGATGGTCGTCACGGACGTCGATGGCCAGCAGTATCTCGACTGGACATCCGGTGTCCTCGTCACCAACATCGGACACTGCCATCCCCGCCACGTGGAAGCCATTCAGAACGCCGCCGGGCGCTTGATGAACAGCTACGACTTCCCAACGCCCGAGAGGATCCAGCTCTCCGAGAAGCTCAATGCCGTCACGCCCCCGCATCTGGACCAGTGCTTCTTCCTGACGACCGGCAGCGAGGCCACCGAGGCCGCGATGCGAATCGCGAAGCGCTTCACCGGCAACTTCGAGATCATTTCCTTCCACGGCGCATTCCATGGGCGCACCTATGGGGCGATGAGCGCCGCCGGCACCACGGGCCCGAAGAAGCGCTTTGGTCCCACCATGGCCGGTGCCATTCAGGCACCCTATCCGTATTGCTATCGCTGCCCGCTGGCGCTTAGCCCCGACTCTTGCGGGTTCGCCTGCCTCGATCTTGTCAAGGCGCAGGTCAATGCCTCCTCGACAGGATCCCTCGCGGCGACGATCATCGAGCCCTACCTCGGGGCGGCCGGATTCATCTTCCCTCCGGACGGATACCTCAAGGCCCTCGAGAAGTGGGTCATCGATCAGGGCATGCTCCTCATCCTCGACGAAGTGCAGTCCTCCTTCGGGCGTACCGGCAAGATGTTCGCCTCCGAATGGGAAGACCTCAGGCCGTCCATCGTTCCCATGGCAAAGGGCATGGGGAGTGGCATGCCCACCTCCGCGATCGCCATGGAGTCGCGCATCGGCAAGTGCCTGGGCCAGGGCGAATTGAGCAGCACCTGTGGCGGCAATCCCCTCTCCTCGGCCGCCGCCGCCGCCGTCATTGACATCATCCGGGAAGAAGGACTCGTCGAGAACTCTCGCCGCATCGGCGAGGTGATGCTCGCGCGATTCAGGGACATGCAGGAGCGCACACGCGTCCTGGGCGATGCTCGCGGCAAGGGGCTGGTGATGGGACTCGAGATCGTGACTGACAAGAAGACCAAGGAACCCTCGCGCGAATTGACGCGCGAGATCATTCTCCGCTGCGCGCGCAAGGGATTGCTGGTCGGCGCAGTCGGCCCATTCGGCAATGTGATCCGCGTCGCGCCGCCCTTGATCATCACGGGGGAACAAGCCCATCGTTCACTTGACATCATGGAAGACG
>CAYTRP010000712.1:0-1672 GCA_964440195.1 uncultured Candidatus Sumerlaeota bacterium | reverse complement strand
ACGTCATCAAGGATCACCCGGTGCTGCTCAACCGCGCGCCGACCCTTCACCGCCTCGGCGTCCAGGCGTTCATGCCGAAGCTCGTGGAAGGCAAGGCCATCCGCCTTCACCCGTTGTCCTGCGCGGCTTTCAACGCCGACTTCGACGGCGACCAGATGGCGGTGCACGTCCCCCTGTCCATCGAGGCCCGGCTTGAGTCGAAGATGCTGATGCTGGCGGAGAACAACATTCTCGCGCCCTCCAACGGCAAGCCCATCGCAACGCCCAGCCAGGACATCGTTCTTGGGTGCTTCTACCTGACCAAGATGCGCCACAACAACATGAAGGGGGATTATCGCGAGCTGTGGAGGGGGCCGGACGGCAAGAAGCTCTCCCTGAACCGCCCCGAACTGGAGCGCGCGCGCCTGGCCCCGGACTTCGCGGCGAAGTACAAGCTCGTCGGCAAGCAGGGCATCTACTCCGCGCCCGAAGAGGCCGTGATGGCCTATGAGCATGGCCGCCTCAGCCTGCACGCGGAGATTCTCGTTCGCTTCCCCAACTACATGGGACGCAACGAGACGCGCATGGCGTTCACCTCGGTGGGTCGCCTGATCTTCCGCAACGCCCTCCCCAGGCAGATGGACTTCCTCGAGGTCGCCAACGAGGTGATGACCAAGAAGGTCCTCGGCCAGGTGGTGGGCGTGGCCCACAAGCAGCACGGCGCCAAGGCGTGCGCCGAGGTGCTGGACAACATCAAGAACCTCGGGTTCCAGTTCGCCAAGGCCGGCGGCATCTCGATCTGCATCCAGGACATGATCATCCCGGACTCCAAGCCCGGGATCCTCAAGTTGGCGCAGGACCGTCTTGGCCGCATCAACAAGGACTATTCGAGCGGCAACCTGACCGACGAGGAGCGCTACCACAACGTCATCTCGACCTGGACCCAGGCGACGGACGAGGTCACCCGCGACCTCATGAAGTCGCTGTCCGAGGACCAGGACGGCTTGAACCCCATCTACATCATGGCGCACTCCGGTGCGCGCGGCAACAAGGACCAGATCCGCCAGCTTGCCGGCATGCGCGGCCTCATGCAGCGCCCGTCGAAGAAGCTGACCGGCTCCATCGGCGAAATCATCGAGTCGCCGATTCTTGCGAGCTTCCGCGAGGGCCTGACCGTGCTGGAGTACTTCATCTCGACCCACGGTGCCCGCAAGGGCCTGGCGGACACGGCCCTCAAGACCTCCGACGCCGGTTACCTCACGCGCCGCCTCGTGGACGTGGCCCAGGACCTCATCATCACCGAGGACGACTGCGGCACGCAAAACGGCATCATGGCGCGTCCGATCACCGACGTGGACGCGAAGGGCGAGAAGATCCTCGAGCCCCTCCGCGAGCGCATCACTGGCCGCTGCCCCGTGTTCGACGTGAAGCACCCGAACACCGGCGCGATGATCCTCCAGGCCGGCGAACTGATCACGGAGCCCATCGCTCGCGAGATCGAGGACGCGGGCATCAGCGAGCTGATGATCCGCTCGGTGCTGACCTGCGAGACGCGTCGCGGAATCTGCCGCAAGTGCTACGGCCGCGACCTTTCGACCGGTGGCATGGTCCAGTTCGGCGAGGCGGTCGGCGTCATCGCCGCCCAGTCGATCGGCGAACCCGGCACGCAGTTGACGATGCGCACGTTCCACAC
>CAYTRP010000711.1:0-1678 GCA_964440195.1 uncultured Candidatus Sumerlaeota bacterium | reverse complement strand
TCACCTGCCCGGAGCACGCCGAACCGGAATCTCCACCACCTTCGCGACGCCACCGCCGCCGTCCACGACATCCGATCCCCCGTTGTCTCTTGCCAGAAACCACGGTGAATCAGACCAACGGCGGTCACTCAACGCCTATCAAGGCCTTCTCGGACAGGCTCTCAGGTACAGGAGGCTGCAAAAAGGCCGTTTGCGGCATCCGTGGGGAGCGGTTGCCGGCCGAATTCGGGAGATGAATAGCTATGAACGTTAGCGGCTAAAGATCGCTCAGGTGCCAGAGCCCGAGGCTCTTGTCGGCAAATTCATTGCCCCCCTCGGTGCACGCTTCGTTTACGAGACGGTGCGGGGCTGGGAAGTTGAACGGTGAGAGAACGAGGTTGAGCGGGCGCCAGTGCCCGGTTGGTATGTCGAGGTTCTCTGTCCTGCCCGTGAAGGTCGTCGTCAGCAGCCATTTCGACCTGCTCCGCTTCAAGTTCGCGACGGTTCTGCGAGCGTCTTCGAAGGAGAAGTGCACAAGCAGGTCACGACAAAAGATCAGGTCGGCCATCGGGAGGTCGTCGCGCGATACATCTAGTTTGAGGAATCGCCGCCGAGGGCCGCCATACTTGTCGTTGTTCGCGCGGACGAGATCGGCGACGACGTCGATGCCCGTGTAGTCGACGTCCGTCTTTACATGCCTCATCCAGTAGAAGTCGCCGCAAGGTACGTCGAGCATCGTCCCGACCCCGAGCTCTACAATGAGGTCGGGGAGCGTTGCTCGGATGACTGCGGTCTGGATAAGATCCGATCCCGGCCCAGAGTGGGATATCTTGCTGCCCCAGATGTTTCCGGCATAGATTTCCGTGAACACCTCCTTCATCGGCCGGAGCGCGCTGCTGTCGGCAGTCCCTACTGGCCAGGCACGGCGGAGCCTTCTCAGAGACAGCGAGACCTGGCGCCTGGCGAACCGCCTTGCTGCGGCAATCAGGCGGAGCAACTGTTTGTATAAAACAACCAAAAGTTTCGTGTCGTTCGCCATGCGTTATACTGAACCCGTCGCACGCCCTTGGCAGGGAGAATGTGATTCTGACGTTGAACTGTCAAGTTGTCCGGTTCATGTAGCTCAAGGATAGTGCGCTTCGGGTATAGTGTGTGCAACGCGGCAGTGGAGTCCACGCCACCGGCGGGGTCACGCCCAGGCGTCCTGGGGGCCGTCACCGGGAGTTCGGCATTCGGCGATCGCTGAGGCCGCGGCGCAGAACGAGGTGCGCCAGGAGCTGCCGGCGGTACTCGCGAATAGGCCAGCGATCACCGCCGGCCCCGCTTCCAGTCGTCCAGCCGCGCGTAGATCGCCACGGCGATGCCGCCGAGCGCGACCGCGATGAACAGCCACCGCAAGGTGTCGAGATACGGCACGAGCGGCAGCACGGCGCCTTGCATCTCCGCTAGCACCTGCTGCGCCACCTCGACGCCGGCGGCGCCGGCCGTTGCGACGCCAGCCGCCCCGCCACCCACGAGCGTCCGGCTCTTGGCCAGCACTTCGCGCGCCGGCGGCATCTCCGCGGCGAATGCGGTCGCACGCTTCGGGAACCGCTCACCCCACACCCGCGCCGGCCCGAGATCTACGTGGATGAACCCTGAGCGCGGGTAGAAGCCGAATCCGCGGAACCCCACCGACCGCGCCGCGGCCTCGAACGCC
>CAYTRP010000710.1:0-1679 GCA_964440195.1 uncultured Candidatus Sumerlaeota bacterium | reverse complement strand
TGATCGATGTCGAGGACAAGGAGCCCATCACCGGGGATGTGGCGGGCGTGCTCGCAGGCATCTCGACGCCGGTGATCCTTGCGGTGAACAAGATCGACCGCAAGTCGGCTGCCTTTGACGCACGAAGCTGGGCAGGAGAGTTGCCCGCGCCCTTCAACGCATCCCTCTACCGCGCCATCATCGGCGTGTCCGCGCTTCATCACGCCGGACTGGTCGAACTGGTCTCCCGGATCGAGCAGCTTCTCCCCGCCGGTGTGCACCTCTACGATCCCGAGCAGCTCACCGATCGCAACCTGCGCTTTCTCTCCGCCGAGTTGATCCGCGAGAAGGTGTATCACTTCACCCACGAGGAAATCCCGTATTCCACAGCCATTGAAATCGAGGAGTTTCGAGAGGAGCAGGTCGGAAAGACCTTCGTCGCCGCCGTCATCCATGTCGAGCGCGACAGCCAGAAGGGAATCGTCATCGGGCACGGTGGCGCGATGCTCAAAAAGATCAGCACGGCGGCGCGCAAGGACATCGAGCACCTCCTCGATGGCCCCGTCTTCCTGCAGCTTCACGTCAAGGTCTCGCGCGATTGGCGACGCAGCGAGCGCGCCCTGCGCGAGTTCGGCTATCTCGAATGAGGGATTCACGCATGGATTCGAGCGCCGACCGGGAAATCGTCGAGGCTGCCTTCGAGCACCGGGCCACGGATGCCGGTGAAGCGGGACGAATCGCGATCGACCGGACATTGCGCCGTCTCGAATCGGGCGAGTTGCGCGTGGCCGAGCGCAACGCCAGCGGCGAGTGGAAGACCCACGAATGGATCAAGAAGGCCATCCTGCTGCATTTTGCGCTGCAGCCGATGAGGTCCTTCACCGCCGGGGATTTCGATTTTTACGACAAGATTGCGTTGCGCGGCGACTGGCCACCGGCGGGAGTCCGGGTGGTTCCCGGGGCCGTCGTAAGGGAGGGTGCCCACGTCGCGCGGGACGTCATCCTGATGCCCTGCTTCGTCAACATCGGCGCCCATATCGGAGAGGGGACCATGATCGACACATGGTCAACCGTTGGCAGTTGTGCCCAGGTGGGGCGCCATTGCCATGTGAGCGGGGGCGTGGGCATCGGTGGCGTGCTTGAGCCCTTGCAGGCAAGTCCGGTCATCATCGAGGACCATGTCTTTGTCGGCGCCCGCAGCGAGATTGCGGAAGGCGTCATCGTGCGGGAAGGAGCCGTGATTGCCATGGGGTGCATGATTGGCGCCTCGACGCGCATCTACAATGCCATGACCGGCGAGGTTACCCTTGGGGAGATTCCGGCGCGCGCGGTGGTCGTGCCAGGCTCCCTGCCCGACCGTAGCGGAACCCATCACACGCAGGCGCTGATCATCAAGAAGTGGCGGGACGCGAAGACCGATGCCCGCACCGAGTTGAATTCCATCCTGCGATGAGATCGCAGCCGGACTTGAATCCTCCAAGGAACCGCACCATGCGCCTTGTCCACTCCCTGCTGGCGTTTTCGATTCTCGCCGGGGCCTCACCGCTCGCGGCGCAGGAAGAAGCCAAGCTTCCCCCCGAAGCGGACGGGATCGTGGCCCTGATGGCGGAAAACCGCGCGCTGTTTGTCGAGCAACTCCGCCCCTACGATGCCTGGTTCCCCCCGCGCACCGAACTCACGGCGCTGGAGATTGGAGAGGA
>CAYTRP010000709.1:0-1688 GCA_964440195.1 uncultured Candidatus Sumerlaeota bacterium | reverse complement strand
TACCCCTGCAGCGCATGGTACGGCACCCCCGCCATCGCCACTTCTCCATCCGCCCCCGCCCCCTTGCGCGTCACCGTGATCTGCAGCAACCGCCCCGCCTCCTCCGCATCCTCCGCATACGTCTCGTAGAAATCCCCGCATCGGAACAGCAACAGCGTGTCCGGATGCTCCGCCTTCAGCGCCGCGTATTGGCGCATCATCGGCGTCGAGTAGGACGAATCAAAAAGCGGCGGGGCGGTCACGGGGCGGGCGCGGTCTCCATTCGGGTGAAAGGTGACCATCACGCCCGGCCGCCGTGGGGGGTCAAGGACGGGTGGTGCCCATCGGAGCAATCTTGAGACACCCGCCCACGTGGCCTGCCCCATTTCGCGTACCGCCCGCCGTCAGGGGTTCCGCACCCTTCGCTTGCGCTCGGGTGGGACGTGGCCCATGTAAATTCACGTGATTCGACAAAATGGGGAGCCCGCCTGATGATCGACGTCCGGAATGTCACCAAGGTCTACAAGGACCTTGTCGCCGTCAATAACCTGTCCTTCAGCATCGACCGGGGGGACATCTTCGGCTTCATCGGGCCCAACGGGGCGGGCAAGACCACCACGATCAAGATCCTCGCCACGCTCCTCAAGCCCACCCAGGGCTATGCCCTCGTCTGCGGCTACAATGTCCTCACCCAGGCCGACGACGTGAAGCGCGTCATGGGCTACATGCCCGACAACTTCGGCGTGTACGACGACATGAAGGTCTGGGAGTATCTCGACTTCTTCGGTGCCGCCTACAAGATCGACAAGGCGCGCCGCACCAAGATCATCGACGACGTCCTTGAACTCACCGATCTGACACACAAGAAGAACGACTACGTCGAGGCACTCTCGCGCGGCATGAAGCAGCGCCTGTGCCTCGCGAAGACCCTCGTGCACGATCCACAGGTGCTGCTGCTCGACGAGCCCGCGTCGGGCCTCGATCCCCGCGCCCGCATCGAGTTGCGCGAGCTGCTCAAGGAACTCCGCAACATGGGCAAGACCATCCTCATCAGCTCCCACATCCTCACCGAACTCGCCGACTTCTGCAACAAGGTCGGCATCATGGAACAGGGCAACCTTCAATATGCGGGCGACATCCGCACGATCACCGAGCAGTTGCGCGGCGCCCGCGTCATCGAAGTCCGCGTCAAGGAGGGCTTCGAGCAAAAGGCCGAGGACGTCTTCCTCAATAGCGGAAAGACACAGGACATGGAGCGCGAAGGCACGCTCCTGCGCATTCACTTCCCCCTCGACTTTGCCGAGGAAGACTTCGTGACGGACACGCTGGTGGAAAACGGCATCAAGTTCACCAGCATCCGGGAACTTGAGATCGATCTCGAGGACGTCTTCATGAAGCTGACGAAGGGCCTCGTCCAGTAACTGCCGTGCGCGATCTGCCCGCCCCATCCCCTCCCCGGATCGCCGCCGCCTTTGTCGATCATGCCTTGGAATAGCCGGCAGGGAAGCCCCCCTTGATGGAATCCGGTTCGCCCCCGAGCGGCATCAGCGTGCCCCGTCAACCCGCATGGCAGGGCGGGGGCGAATCGCTTCGGTGGATGGCGCGCACCGAAACGCGCGCCATCCTCCCAATGAAGCTCGGGCTGCTCGTCCTGTGCGCCGCCTACTGGATGTGGGGGAGGGGTTGGTATCTTCCCTCGCCGGCCGCCT
>CAYTRP010000708.1:0-1688 GCA_964440195.1 uncultured Candidatus Sumerlaeota bacterium | reverse complement strand
TTGATGCGCCTGCTTGTGGATGTCCACGGGATGGATTGGGACACCGCATGGCAGGTCACTTGCCAGACCTTTGCCTACACAAATCACACGCTGCTCCCCGAGGCGCTGGAGAAGTGGCCGGTGGACCTGCTTGGCGGGCTTCTGCCCCGCCATCTCGAGATCATTTACGAGATCAACCATCGCTTCCTGGAGGAAGTTCGGGCAGCCTTCCCGGGGGACGACTCCCTTCTGTCGCGCCTTTCCATCATTGACGAGCAGGGTGGACGCCATGTGCGCATGGCGCACCTGGCAACGGTTGGCAGCCACCACGTCAACGGCGTTGCCGCGCTTCACTCGGACCTGTTGGCGAAGACCGTGATGCACGACTTTGCCGAACTGTGGCCCAAGAAGTTCTGCAACGTGACCAACGGCGTGACGCCGCGGCGCTTCGTGGCCGTCAGCAATCCGCCGCTTGCACGCCTGCTGAACGAGCGGGTTGGCGACGGCTGGCTGCGCGACCTCGGGAAGCTGCGCCGGTTGGAGAAGCTCGCGGACGACGCTCGATTCCAGCAGGAATGGCGCGAGGTCAAGCAAACGGCGAAGAAGGCCCTTGCGACGCTCGTCGAGGAGCGCACCGGCACCAGGATCAGCGCCGATTCGCTCTTTGACGTGCTGATCAAGCGCATCCACGAATACAAGCGCCAGCATCTCGACGTGCTGCACATCCTGACGCTCTACATGCGGCTGAAGGCCGATCCCGCGGCGGATATTCCCGCCCGGACCTTCATCTTTGGCGGCAAGGCGGCGCCGGGTTACTACATGGCCAAGCTCATCATCAAGCTCATCACTTCGGTTGCCAACGTCGTGAACAATGACCCCATGGTGAAGGACCGGCTGAAAGTCGTCTTCTTCCCCGACTATAACGTCAAGAACGCCCAACATATCTTCCCGGCGGCAAACCTCAGCGAACAAATCTCAACGGCCGGCAAGGAGGCGAGCGGCACGGGAAACATGAAGTTCGCAATGAATGGCGCGCTGACGATCGGAACGCTCGACGGCGCAAACGTCGAGATCCGCGAGGAGGTCGGCGAGGAGAACTTCTTCCTCTTCGGCATGACGGTGGATCAGGTACACGAGTTGAAGGCTCGGGGCTACCGCCCCCATGACGTGTATGCGGACAATGAATCCCTCCGGTCGGTGATGGACTTCATTGCCTCGGGAGCCCTGTCAGGGGGGGATCCAGACCTCTTCCGCCCGCTGGTGGACAACCTGCTCGGGCACGACCCATTCTTTGTCTTGGCCGATTACCAGTCCTACATCGATTGTCAGGACCGGGTGAGCGCGTTGTGGCGCGACCAGCGCGCCTGGACGCGCCAGTCGATCCTGAATGCGGCGCGCATGGGGAAATTCTCCTCCGACCGCTCCATTCGCGACTATTGCGAGAAGGTATGGGATATCAAACCCCTCCCCGTGCCGGGGAATTCGAAACAGGGCTTGGGAGGAGTGAGTAAAGACAGATAAGTGGAAGGTAACATGGGTATCTGCGTGTCCGCCAAGGCTTCGGCGGACACGAAAGATGCCCATGTTACTTGGTGGCGTTTTGCCGTTTTGCATATCCTTTCCTGGGACCCGGCGGTCCCAGAGGGTGGATATACTAGGGCATTTTGCTAAATATTGTATCCACAATGCTTGAACCATCCTGCGACATC
>CAYTRP010000707.1:0-1690 GCA_964440195.1 uncultured Candidatus Sumerlaeota bacterium | reverse complement strand
GATTCGCGCCAACGAAGCTCTCAACGCCCTCCGCGCCCTGGAGCGACACCTTGGCCGCAAGGTCACTCACGTCGTTCCCAGCGAAATCGGCGGCAGCAATTCAACCATCCCAATGGTTGTCGCCGTCCAGGCCGGTATCCCGGTCATCGACGCCGACGGCATGGGCCGCGCCTTCCCCGAACTCCAGATGAAGACCTTCATCATGGCCGGGATCAGTCCAACCCCGGCCGCGTTCGCCAATTACCACAACCACACCGTCGTGTTCGATCACATCGACGATGGCCGCACGCTCGAACGCTACGCCCGGGCCGTCGCGATCCAGATGGGCGGCCGCGCGGGATACGCCTTCCCGCCGATGAGCGGCGCGCAGGTGAAAGACGCCGCCATTCCCGGCACCCTCTCATTGGCAATCCGGGTCGGATCGGCGGTTCTGGATGCCCGTGCCCGCCACGCGAACCCGGTCGACGCCATCTGCGCGGTCACCGGTGGCCGGCGCCTGTTCACCGGCAAGGTGAGCGATGTGCGGCGCGAAATGCGCGGCGGATTCGCCCGGGGCGTCGTCGTCCTGGAGCGATCCGGCGATGACGCGGGCGCGGCCATGCGCATCGACTTTCAGAACGAGAACCTCATCGCCCGCACTGGCGATGGCCGCGTGGTGGCGGTTGTCCCCGACCTGATTTGCCTCGTCGATACCGACACCGGCGATCCGCTCACCACCGAGGTCATCCGCTACGGACTCCGGACCACCGCCATCGGCATTCCCGCGCCAGACCAGTTGCGAACGCCCGAGGCCCTGTCGGCGGTCGGTCCCGCAGCCTTCGGCTACCCCGACGTGACCTACGACCCCATGCCCGGAGTCTACGGCGGGCAACCAGGATAGCGGGATGGATTGGTTCCGGATCCGGACCGGAACCATGTGGCATCCTCACGGTGGCGGGCAAGTTTCCTGAATAGACCCCGGACATGACGTTACCCAGCCTGTATCCACGAAAGGTGCAATTTTCGGGTCGATTTGCCGCGGGGTTTCCGCAAGCATTCACGCGATTACGGAAAGACTTATCGAATATACTCGCGAATTACTTTTGATCTTGTGGGATTTGGATTTACGGCATATCATGAATATTGGATTAACTAGCGCATCATAGAAGGATAAACCCATGGGCAAGAAGAAGTCGGAAAAGAAGTCCGTCGAAGCGAAATCCGCGAAGTCCTCGAACAAGGGCGGAAAGTCGGACAAGAAACAGAAGAAGAAGGACGGGAAGAAGTAGCCTTCCACCGTCCTGATAAACCAGCAAGGGGAGCCATATGGCTCCCCTTGTTGGTTAACCCGTGCAACGATCAGTGTTCGCGCGCCTGAGCTCCGGAATTACGGAACATCAGCCGATATCGTCCCCGCTTGTTATTCCGTTCAGGTGGTCGAGTAACCCGGCCAGGTTCGCCAGCGCCCGCAGATCGTTTCCCGGCGACCCCGCCCCCTCGGCAAACGCGCTCACGACCACCGTCCCCGACCGTACGGCGATCACCGCGTACGAGTAGTCCTGGTCGCTGGGGCTGGTTTCATCCATCGAATACCACGCCGCGTCGTACCACAACACGTGGGCCTCCACCGATCCTCCTGGCGCGATCTGCTGTTCGGCGGCGTCGAATGTCGGATGCACGATGCCCAGCCGGTTGGCGCGTACATCGTGCA
>CAYTRP010000706.1:0-1695 GCA_964440195.1 uncultured Candidatus Sumerlaeota bacterium | reverse complement strand
CGCCCTTCACATGGGCAAAGGGCGCGCCGAGGGCGCTGCCGACGAGGACGCCGGCGACGAGGCCGGGTTTGCGCGAGGAACTGTGGCTCATGGGCGGACTCGTTGTTCGCGATCGTCCGCATGCATGGCGGACGCGGATGCGCGTTGTCAACTCAAGGCGCTTCCGGAAGCCCTCAGCCTTTGTCCAGATCCGCGATGTAGAAGCTGCCGTAGGTATGCACGCGATCCTTCTGGTGCAACTCGTTGGCCAGCTCCGTGTGATACGTCAGCAGCTCGCCCACCTGCGTGCGGCAACCGTTCACCTTCACGCGGATCGGGTCCACGTACTCCACTTTCATCCCGCCGCTGCGGAACAACACCCGCGACTCGGGCGCGGCGCGGTTCACGATGGCCTGCCATTCCGACTCCAGCCACGCCCGCCGGTTGGCGCTCAGCCAATCCATGTGATCCAGCAGCACGAAGCGCGTGATCGGCACCTTGGCCGTCTTCAGGAAACCCTCCACCGTATTCGTGTGCGTGCTGATCTTGTCCACCAGCCCGCCCTTCAGCGCCGCGAAATTCTCCGGCTTTAGGTACTCCGGACAACACTCCGCCGTGTATTCACCCTTCAGATACACGCGCCAGAAGTAGTTGTCGTGGATCGGCAACTTGGCAAAGACCGTCTCCAGGCAATCCTCGATGAACTCGGCGATCCCGCCGCCATAGTGCTTCTCGACCTGCTCGCGTTGCTGGCGCGGCACGCCGAGGAGCGACATGGTCGTGTCGCGCCCCAGCAGCATCTTCAGCACCCGCCTCTGCAGGAACGGCTTCAGCGACCGGTCGTAGATCTCCCCCTGCTCCTTGACCGACTTCGCCTCCAGCAGCGTCTCCAGTTCTTCGCGCAGGCCCTTCCGGCGGTTGATGTACGTGTTCATCAACCGGGCCACCAGGCCCGCGGTCCCCTGAAAGTAAAAGCTGTTCCGGTATCCCCGGCCATTGAAGTAGCGCAGATGGCGGTCCCAGTAGTGGCGCGACCGGGGAGAGAGGTGGCGGCGAAGCTGGCTGCCGTAGATCTCGCGGAATGCCTTGTGGCGGCCGCGTCCGAACAATTGGAAAAAGTCCTCGTGGTCGAGTTCGCGGATCGCCGCTTGCTTCAATTGCAGCAGGGCATTTTGCCGCAGGTTCATGTCCACGCAGAAGATGTGGCGCGGCTTGACCAGGGCATAATCCAGCGCATTGCAGCCCGCGGAGGTAATCATCACGATGGTGTCGCGCGGTCCCAATTCAAGGGCGACGCGGTCGAGGCGCGGGTCCTCCCAGCAGGTGTTGTACACGAGGTTGCTTCCATGGACGAGCTTGAACCACGCGGCGTGGTAGCGTTCCATCAGCCGGAGAGCCATCGATGAGCGGCGCCTTTCAGGGGGGAGGGCTCGAACCGGTCGCGAGGGCCGCGAGCGCAAACAAAAAGGATTTGGCCGCAGCCCCGGCGGAGCAAGCGGAACGAAAGCTCTCCTCCCGACGGCAAACCGGAAATCTCCCGAGGATTTGGTTGGCCCGGCGTCCGGTGTTGTCAGAGGTTGGCTGCATGGGTGGCATGATCGCCACGCCGCCGCAACCCCGGTTCCCCCCCGGAGGACCCTGCCGGATGTCCGTCCTTAGCTTTGCACCCGACCTGATGATTCGCTCGAAGATCGACGTGGCGGGCGGCCACGTCGA
>CAYTRP010000705.1:0-1698 GCA_964440195.1 uncultured Candidatus Sumerlaeota bacterium | reverse complement strand
ATGACACCGGTGGCACCGCCCATCCGGATGCGCCGCGATTTCTTTTCTCAAACGGGCGACTTCAAAATCCACGCAGGCCCAATCGTGCCTGGCTTTCACGGCAAGGCAGCAGGGGGAGCAATGCTTGAAACGTTCGGGCGGCAGGTAAGGCCAGAGCGGAACCGTAAGGTCGTGCACCGTCACATGAAGACCGGTGAGGGTTTCGAAAGTCCGGATGGCGTTTTCGGGAATTTCCCAGAAGTCAGGGACGACGGCCATTTCGAATGATAGCAGAAAAAGCCATAATTCTAACGCAATTCCCCAAGAAAATCTCCGCCGGCTTATGCAGCATCGGCAATAATGAAATCCCGCAAAATCGCCGCGGCAGCCCCGCTTGAGTCCATCACCGGCGCGAGGATCCATGGCCGTCCGGACGGTTCCTACACCTTGCAACGCGCCGTTCCCGCGGAAACAGGCTACGATCTCGTCGTGGCGGGCGGAGGACCCGCGGGGGCCGCGGCGGCCATCTGCGCCGGACGCCTCGGGGCAAAGGTCCTGCTGATCGAGGGCACGGGATGCCTTGGCGGGATGGGAACTTCAGGATTGGTCACCGCTTTCGATCCCATGGCCAATGGCGAGGAGGGCCTGGTCGGAGGCTTCATGCGCGAGGTCGTTGAGGAACTCTACTCGCGCGGATTCCTTGGCCCGGAAGTCACGCCCGACTACTGGCGGAAACGCTACATGACCTGGACACCGTTCAACGCCGAGGGGTACAAGCTCGTGCTCGATGAAAAGCTGATCGCGGCGGGCGTCGAGGTTCGTTTTTTCACGCGCGTGATCGACGTCGATGTCGAGGCCGGGGAACGCCGCGTGAACGGTGTCGTCCTTAACAATATCGAAGGCCATCGGTTTGTGAAGGCCCGGACGTTCATCGACGCGACCGGCGACGCGGTCTTGGCGCATCTTTGCGGTGCGGAGTGCAGGGAGGCGGGGCGCGACTCGCCCCACATCATGCCGGCGACGCTGCCCTCGCTCTTCGCCGGGATCGACTGGGACAGGGTCAGGGCGTATCGCAGGGAAAAGGGCCACGAGCAAAATTCCGGAATCGTCCGCCAAGGCATCGCGGACGGCGTGTTCGCCCAGCCCGATCTTCATCTCGTTGGCATGTCGCAGATCGGGCCGTCCGTCGGTTATCTCAACGGCGGGCACCTCTTCAACCTCAACGCGCTGCGTTGCCGCGATCTCAGCGTCAACGTGATGCTGGGACGCCGCATCGCCCAGGATTACATCACCTTTTACCGGAAATACATTCCGGGTTTCGAGAAGCTGGAGCACGTCACGACGGCTTCGTTGCTTGGCATCCGCGAGTCGCGGCGCATCGTCGGGGAATACGAACTCAACCTTCGCGACTACATGGCCCGCCGCGAATTCCCCGACCAGATCGGCGTCTTCAACAAATTCGTGGACATCCATCCCTACGACTGCTCGGAGGCGGAATACGAGCGCTTCCGCGCCGAGGCCGATTCGACCGCGCGCCTCGACCGCGGCGAACGCTTCGGCATTCCCTATGGCATCCTGGTGCCGCGCGGCTGGAAAAACCTCTGGGTCGCCGGTCGCTGCGCCTCGAGTGATGTCGCCGTGCACGGCTCCATCCGCGTGCAGCCGGCGGCGGCCATGATGGGGCAGGCTTTGCACGGCCGCCGTTCCCGCAGCCTGCCC
>CAYTRP010000704.1:0-1701 GCA_964440195.1 uncultured Candidatus Sumerlaeota bacterium | reverse complement strand
GAGAAGGCCGCGGAAGTGGGGGCCAAGGCGCGCGCGGCGTGGCAACGGATTGTGGATGGCGGCGACTTCGTCGAGGTCGCGCGCGACGTGACGGGCAACCCGAATGCGGCGAGCCTGATCACGGTGAAGCCCGCCAGCGATGCGAAGCCCATGTTGCCGCCGCTGCGGGAGGCGTTCGACGCGCTGGAGGACGGGGCTTTTTCGGAGCCCGTGCGGACACGCCACGGCTTTCAGGTGGTGCTGCGCGAGTCCCACCAGGAGAGCCGCCTTTACACCCTGGAGGAAGTACGTCAATATCACCTGATGGACCTGCGGCAGGAAAAGGCCTACAACGCCTACCTCGCGGCGCTTCGCGAAGTCTGGGCGGAGGCGGACTTCCTCGACGTGAACGAGGAGGCCCTCGCCATGGCGGGAAAGGACGGCGCGGACGAGCAAGCGGTCGTCTTTGAACTGGAGGGTTCGAAATACACGCTGGGCAACATGCTCGACGATCTCGGGGGCAAGTACGAGGAGTTGGAGGACGTGGCCGCGCGGCGTGCGCTGTTGATCGAGCTGCCGCAGGTCCAGCAGGCGGTCCTCATGTGGGATATCGAGCGGGAGGGCATCCGCGAGCGCCCGGCATTTGGGCTCGCCCGGCAGGTTGTCGAATCGACGATGATCACGCCCCGCGTCCTGGAGGCGATTGTCCAGGAGAAGATGGAGGAGCCGACGGAGGAGGATCTGCGCGCGCGCTTCGCGCAGGATTCGGCGCAATTCACCAAGGTGCCCTCGGCCTTCATCTGGCGCATCAGCGTCACGGCGGACACCGATGCCGAGCCCGGGACCGAGGAGTATCGCAACGCGGTCCGGCTAAGGATGGTGGAATTGTCGCAGGCCATGGCCGAGGTCAAGGACGTGACGGGTTTCGAGCAGCTCGCGCGGGAGTTGAGCGAGGACGAGTTCGCCACCCTGGGCGGCCGGGTGGGCAGGGTGAATTCGTTTCAGGAAGAGGGATACTACGCCCCGGTGATCGAGCGCATGAATGGCCAGGGGGTCGTGGGCCCGATCATCAAGGACCGGTTGATCCAGGGGTATTGGGTCGAGGAGGTCTTTGATACTTCGGAGACGGCTTTCCAGGACGTCCGGGAGTTGGTGCGCAACAACGAGATGGAAGCGCGCCGGATGCGCCTGGGTCGCGCGGCGGAGACCGAACTGAAGGAAGGCTCGGGTCTGAAGATTTTCTTCGATCCCGGGAAGACGGCATCGAACTGACTCAGCGCCGTTCGGAACCGGCTGCTGCAAGGAGGCGCGTCCAGTTGGCGTCGGCGGCGGTGATGATCGCCGCCGCGTCCGCCTGGAACTCCTCGCGCGAATCGCCGTAGATGCCCTTGTAGAAGAGGAACAAGCGGCCATCGCGGATCAGGAACGTGGTTTCATCCGCCTCGACCTGTTCGCCCCGCGCCATGGCCAGGACGCACCAGCCGCCCGCCGCCGGAAGGAATTTTTCCGGGTTCCCGGCAAAGCGGCGGCGACTCTCGGGCGTGGCGAAGCGGTAGGCGATGCCCTTGTACTCGCAGGTGACCGTTGGGTTGCCGGCCACGGGTCCGGCCGGCTCGTGGTAGGAAACCGGATCCATCCCGTCGAGGGCGACGCCATTGTCCAAGGGGTAGCGGGCGAGGGCCGCGGGACGCCACGCCGGCGACAGGTGGGCATTCATGGAGC
>CAYTRP010000703.1:0-1703 GCA_964440195.1 uncultured Candidatus Sumerlaeota bacterium | reverse complement strand
CCGGGGGGTGCCACGGGCGGAGCGATCCGTCCGACTTGTCCGAGACGGTGGGTTGGGCGCGAGGAGTTTCTCCGAAAGCCCGGAAATCCTGCCTGAGGCGGGGAACGATCAGGACGGGCGGGGGTGACCCCGGGCGATCTGGCGGGACCCGGAAACGGACCCGAGACGCCGGGCAACCGGCGAAACTGAGCCGGCGGGGCGACCCGCCAAACTTGGAGCAACGAAGTGGATAGAGCCCAGAAAGAAGCTGTGGTCGCCGAACTCGGCCAGATCTTCGCGGACTCTGGTGTCGTCGTGGTCGCGCACTACGAGGGCCTCTCGGTTGCCGAGATGACGAACTTCCGCCTGCGGATGAAGAACGCAGGCGGGGCGGTTCGCGTCGCCAAGAACAAGCTCGCCAGGATCGCCCTGAAGGGGACCCCGTCGGAGAAGATGGGTGAACTGCTCACGGGCATGACGGTGCTCGCCTATTCGCAGGATCCGGTTGCCGCGGCGAAAGTCGTGGAAGCCTTCGTCAAGGACAACAAGAAGCTTGTCATCCTTGGCGGTGCGATGGGTGCAACGCCGCTGGACGAAGCCGGCGTCAAGGCCGTGGCTGCGATGCCGTCGCGCGAGGAGCTCATCGCTTCCGTCGTGGCGGCCATCGGTGCCCCGGCGGCGGGCCTGGCTGCGGCCATCGGTGCGCCGGCCGCGAATATCGCGGCGATCCTGACCACGCTCGAAGAGCGCGAGGCGGCTTGAGGCAATCTGAGGGTCCGCGGGAGGCGGGCCTTGCACACCGGACAAACCACCCTATCTGATTGGAACCTGGAAAATGGCTGACCTGAAGAAACTCGCCGAGGAGATCGTGGGCCTGACCCTGCTCGAAGCGGCGGAACTGAAGAAGATCCTCAAGGACGAGTACGGCATCGAGCCCGCCGCCGGCGGCGCGGTGATGATGGCTGGACCGGCCGCCGGCGCCGCACCTGCGGAGGCTGCGGAGGAGCAGACCGAGTTCGACGTGATCCTCAAGAACTTCGGCGAGAAGAAGATCGACGTGATCAAGGAGGTCCGCGCGATCACCGGTCTCGGCCTCAAGGAGGCCAAGGACCTGGTCGAGGCCGGCGGCAAGGCCGTCAAGGAGGGCGTCTCCAAGACCGAGGCCGACGCCATCGCCAAGAAACTCACCGATGCCGGCGCCGAAGTCGAGCTGAAGTGATTGTGCGCAACTTGAGGTTGCGTTAACGAACTGAACTGGGCTCGCGTCCGCGCGGGCCCAGTTCGACGTGTCCTTGATGTGTCTCTCGGTGGGCCTGCGTGCGGGCCTTGCGACGGACGCATACTGGATCCGGGCGCACGGCGTGGGAAGTCGCGCGAGCATGGGATCCGGCGTCAAGCGCGGCTGTCGCAACCGTTCCCCGCCGGTTGCGCGGCATGCAAGCTAGGGTAGAGAGAGCATGGCTCAGACGCATTCAGGTCACAAGCGCATTCGCAAGTTCTATGGCAAGATCCGCGAGGTCGCGGAGATGCCCAACCTCATAGAGGTGCAGAAGTCGAGCTATGACCTGTTCCTGGATTCCGGCGACGGCCCCGTGCCGCAGGACGGCGAGGGGCTGAAGGGCACCTTCCAGTCGGTCTTCCCGATCAGGGACTTCAACGAGACCGCGGTGCTGGAGTTCGTGAAATACGAGCTGGAGCCGCCGAAATACGACGTCGAAGAATGC
>CAYTRP010000702.1:0-1716 GCA_964440195.1 uncultured Candidatus Sumerlaeota bacterium | reverse complement strand
CTGCGTGCTGCCGTCGCGGTCGGGGCGCACCGGGCAGGCGCTGACCCGGCGGGGGGCGGTCAACATCAAGAACGCCCGCCACGCGGACGATCCCCGGCCGCTAGATCCCGATTGCGGCTGTCCGGCGTGCCGGGGGTACAGCCGGGCCTATCTGCACCATGTGTTCAAGGCCGGCGAGATCATCGCCTCGATGCTCATGACCTGGCACAACCTGCATTATTATCAGGAGCTGATGGCCGGACTGAGGGAGGTGATCGCCGAGGGGCGGCTCGACGCCTTCGCCGCCGATTTCGCCGCGCGGCAGGCGGCGGGCGATCTGGAGCCGGTCTGAAGGGCGAATCTGAGCGCGCGCTAAAATCGGCAAGATATTGATATAACGCATACTTCGGGTCGGGTTAACCGGCCGGAAATCTATACTAATCACCCGCGCAGCCCCATTGCCGCTTCTCATCGGCCGGGACTCTCATGGCAGTCTCACGTCGCGCAACCTCGCGCATGCCCCATTGGAAAGGGATAGTCCCAAATGTTCAAGAAGCTCGACCCAGCTCAAGTTCCAGCCCCACAGGCGCCCTTCGATCCCGGTCCGGCACCGCAGCTCCAATGGATTTCCACCGACCTCTTTGTCGTCGATCGCACCTATCAACGTGACATTGGACGCCGCGGCCGCAACAATGTTCAGTATATCGCCGAGCACTTTGATTGGTCCAAGTTCGCGCCTGTTATCGTCGCACCGGTAGAGGGTGGCCGGTACGCAATTGTTGACGGCCAACATCGTACTAGCGCCGCCATCCTTCGCCAAATTGAAGCGGTTCCATGTCAAGTTGTACAGGTCGATCGCGCACAGCAAGCCGCTGCCTATGCCGCAGTAAATGGAAATATCACCAAGACAACGCCGCAGCAGCTGTTTCACGCGAAGCTCGTGTCGGGAGATCTCGAGGCGCGGGAACTCGCAAATGTGTGCGCTATCGCGGGGGTTGAAGTCTCAAGAAGAAACTTGTCGCAGGCAACGGTCAAGCCCGGTCAAACCCAAGCAGTAGGGGCCTTGGCACGCTGTCTTCGGGTGTACGGACGTGAGACCCTAATTACGGCGCTCCAATGCATCACCGAGACGAATGGAGGCAATCCTGGATTCATTCGAGCAACGATTGTGGAGGGGCTCTGTATGGCGCTCCACAAGAGCACGTGGCGTGATGCCGGTGAGTCTCTGCTGAAAATGATGGATGGGTTCTCCTTCCCAGACGTTTGGGGAGAGATCACGGATGGTCGGGATACGGTGTTCCCGGCAACGGTCACACAACTCTTCGCTGAGCGAGTAACACGGCACTTGACCGAGTGGCGTCTGCAGCCCAGTGACGTAGCGTGACCTCACCTTGCTAGGATTTGGACCCGCCAGTAGGCGGGTCCGTTTCATCGCAGGGTGCCCGTGCGTTGTGTGGGCTTGGTCCGTTGACGTTCAGCGGCGGAGCCTCGGTCGACCCGCGGCGCGCATGCGGCGCGTTACCAAGGCTGCCGTTGCATCCCCCGGGGCCGGGACGCATGATGATGACTTGAAACGACGCGGCGCGCAGGCCATTTCCATGCGGAGGGAACGATCCGGTCGCCGGAGCCACCGGGGCCGGGCCGTTCGCCGGATAAGGATAAGATGATGACAGACAAGAGCAGTTCCACCTTTCCCGTCCTGCCGCTGCGCGACATCGTGGTGTTCCCGCACATGAT
>CAYTRP010000701.1:0-1721 GCA_964440195.1 uncultured Candidatus Sumerlaeota bacterium | reverse complement strand
GGACTTATGTCACCTGTTTGGCCGCTCTTTCATGGTCGCGTCGTGCGATCGCCTCGGCCTTACGGGCGGTAGCCTCGCCAAAGTACACGTCGGCACGCTCCACCTTGCCGGAGACCGGACCCCGCAGCAGCATGGCGATCCGCTCGATGCGGGCTTGGCGGGTCTCTTTCAGGTCGAGGGGAAGTTGCTGTTGGATCATGGGAGCATTACCTGCTGAGCACTCTTGCGCTTTCACTCCGTCACCAGTGGCTCCAGGAGCAGGAGCACCACCACACCACACACCCCCTATTACATAGGGGGGTGTGTCACTGGTGGTCCCCCCACCAGTGACGCGCCCGTGCGAGTGCTCCGTGCGAGTGCTTGAGTGGTTGATGTTGGGTAAGTTAGGCATCTTTATCTCCCGCCAATCGGAAGCCCTCAGTTGGGGTCTTGTGGTTGCTGACGAACACGTCGCAGGCGACGATGTCGCCAGCATCGAGGAGCGCTTTGATCGTTCGGTCGAGCCGACGGGCGAGCCCGGATTCGTTGCGGATGGCGTTCTTAGTCAGCCCATTGGGGTGGACCTTCGCCAGGGCGGTACACGCGGCCATCTTGTCGCGTTCGAGGGCTTCGGCCTCGCGTTGGGCCTTCTCCCCTTCACGTTCGTTGTCGACGGCAGCACGGGCGTCGTTGGCGGTATGGAGTTCAACCTCCCACTTTCGCCCCTCGGGATCTGTCCGCAGCCCTTCCTCGACGTCGACCGCCCACAAGGCGCCGTGGCCTGCCGAGCCGCCGATGCTCAACCAGAGCCGGTGAGAGCCCGTGCCCGGCTCATACTTCTCACGACGGCCGATCAGCCACCATTGGCGGGCGAACTCGGCGAATCCGCTCCAGGCGATGTCCGACAACTCCGGCACGTCGTAGGGTTCGCGGCCGGTATTTTTCTTCGTGTGATGCGCGAGTACCATCATGCAACCGCAGTCGCGGCAGACTTCGGCCATGCCGCGGAGCAACTCGCCTTGCGCCATCACATTGCCGCTGTCTCCCGACGGGAGACACAAATACGCCGGATCGATGAACAGCGCTTCGATCTGGTACTCGGTCAGCAACGCTCTTACGGCTTCGAGGTGGGCGGGGTCGCCAAACTTCGGCAGATCTTCCGACCAGAAAAGGTTGACGATGTCGTCCAGCCAAACGCCCGCCGCGCGGCAGACGTTGATGGCGTTCTCCTGGATCGTCGCGAGGCCGCTCTCACCGGTCATCACCATGACGCGAACGGGGCGATTGACTTTCAGTTTGCCGAGAAAGTAGCCGCCCGTGGCGAGCGAGATTGCCGCGTCGACGATGAACGAGGTCTTGAGAGTCTTCTGGGCGCCGGCGATGATCAGCGGTTGCTTGGCCGCCAACGTGTTTTCGATCAAGAACTCGATCGAGTAATCGCCCTTGGCCAGATCGGAGCAGGAGAGCACCTTGTACTGGACGCCCGGCGTCTGGGTCTCTTTCGCCAGTTCGAGCAGCTTCGTCGCGTTGCCGCCGGCGGCGAGCCAATCCGAAACGTCCCCCTTGGGGGACAAGTTGGGGAGTTCGACGACCTTCACGCTGGCCGCGACGCCCGCGAGCGAATCAGCGACGCCCTTGGCATGGTCGCGGCCGGCGTCGTCGTTGTCGGGCAGGATGACGACATGGCGCCCCTTGAGGAACAGTGAATGCTCGCGCTTCCACTTGCCTTTTCCCGCGCCGCC
>CAYTRP010000700.1:684-1741 GCA_964440195.1 uncultured Candidatus Sumerlaeota bacterium | reverse complement strand
CAGGGACCGCGCGAACGCTTCCTGCCGGGAGTAGTCCCCGCCGGTCTCGCGTCCAAGCCCCGGTATCTCCACCTCGAGGTCGACCGTGAACGGCGAACCGTCGGCCCAGTGGGCTTTGGAAAGCTGCAGCTGGTGGGCCCAGCCTTCCACGCCGCGCTTCGTGCGCACGCGGAACCACTCCGTGCGCCGGTAGAGCACATCCACGGCATCGCCGCGTGGCACCACCTGCGTGACGGCATACCCGCGGCCCGGGCCTTCGTGCAGCTCGAGATAAGGCTCGGAGATGAAAAGCTGAGCGAGCTCCTCATCGGCGGCAGCGACCGTGCCGGCGCATGCAAGCACCAGCATCGCGAAGGCCGCTGCCACGAAAGCCTTAATCGAGCGGGGCCGCGGGATCGAACGGATCATTGAAATACTGCGCACCGATATCGACCCACTCGGAAATCAAACGCAACTCGGCCGGACTGAGCCAGCCCTCGTGGGAACCCGCCACGCCGAAGCGGCTGAAGAACCGCGACGATCCGCGCGCATTGGTCGCGGCCAGCGGCGGCGCCACCTGCGGAGTCGTCAGGATCTGATCTCCCGTCTCGGGGTCCGTCGTGATGATTACCCGGGGCTGTAGCGTACCACCAACGAGTTCCAGCTCGTCACTGCTGAACAGCAGTTCGCGATATGCGGCCTTGTGCAGGGGCTGCTGGTCGGAGTCGCCATCGGAGAGATCGAGCTGTCCCGCGGGCAGCTGCGTCACCATGGCAGCGTCCTGTGGCGCATGGCAGTTGGTGCAGGTCTGTGCGCCCCGGTCCACGGACCACAGCGGATGAATGTGCTGCACGTAGTTGATGGTGATACGGCAGGTGCTGTTCCAGGTGGAGGTGCAGCCACCGGCAACGGGCAGTGGCGTGGTCAGGCCGGCGTAGGCATACGAGAACGGTGCATCCGCCGGCCGGCCGGCGGCGATCTCGTCCGTCCACACGTCGGCGAACTGCACGTCGACGCTCAGCTGCCGCGAACAGGGGTTGCCGGGTATGCAGGTAGTACGCGCACGCGTCCCGGCCAT
>CAYTRP010000700.1:0-674 GCA_964440195.1 uncultured Candidatus Sumerlaeota bacterium | reverse complement strand
GGAAAGGCACGCCTGTCATCGTCGCGCCGGCCCAGGCGGAAACAGAGGTGCCGTCCCTGCCGTGCGAGGCATCGGGTGTGGTGGCCTGGTGGCAGCCATTGCAGTGCCGTGTTTCGCCGGGACGAAGCTGGAGCCAGTTGCGGTGTTGCGGGAACAGCCGCCGTCCGTCGCGGTCGAGAATGGAGATCACGAAGGCCACGTTCGCCGGTACCTGTATCACCACGGATCCATCGGGTTCGATGGGGGCATAGCCCAGGATCTCGCGCATGTAGTTCACGGTGCCGAAGGCGGCGTTGTTCAGGTCCGGGAATCCCAGTTCGTCGTCGCCGATCGAGACAGGTTTCTCGATGCGGATGAAGCGTGCGCGCCGCTCGTCCGCCGTGCGCAGGGCGGGATTGGCCAGAGTCGCGATATCCGGCGCATCCGGCATGGCGGTGTCACGGCCGTCGAAATCGTAGACGCTGCGGATGTCGAGGATGCCTACCCCCGCGCTCTGCAGATCGGGGTCGAAATCGAGCACCGGCACCTTGTCGAGTATCACGTTCTGCGGTGCGCGCGGCTGTGCGGCGACGAGGTCCGTGATCATCACGCCCTCGACCGGCTCGAACAGCGGCTTGAAGGTGTTGTCGGCGGGATTGAAGATGAAGCCGCTGTAAAGCGGCTGCGCCGTGACC
>CAYTRP010000699.1:0-1756 GCA_964440195.1 uncultured Candidatus Sumerlaeota bacterium | reverse complement strand
AGATCCTCTGCGGTTCCTGGGTCACCTCGACCTGGCGCATGATGGAATTGGTGGAGCGGCTCGTGCGCTGGAACCTGCACCCCGCCGATCTCATCACCCACCGGTTTCCGCTGGAAAAAGCCGGGGAAGCTTACGCCCTGATGGCCTCCGGGAAATGCGGCAAGGTCGCCGTCTGTTTCGACGAGGAACTCACCGTCAGGTGAGTGCCATGCTCAAAGGAATCCATCCCTGAATCAGCCCCAACCCGCTGAAAATCCTCGCCGACATGAGTTCGAAGTGGTCCCGGTTTGTGCCCCGGCCGACAAAGGACTGGGCAATTGGGTATTAACTCAACGGCGGCGCTTGCGAGAAGGTCGCGTTGAGCGTGTTCCAGCCCCGGCTCGAATGTGCGGAGCGACAGGCCAAGCACGTCTTCGGCGCAGAGCTGACTCAGGGTTGCCGTGGCCGAATGGATTTGGCGCAGGAGGCGTGGGATTCGTCGTCGAGTTTTTGTTTGAGGGTGTTCATGGTTCACGCGCCCAAAGGCCCTGTCGGCCTTCGGGCGCGACAGGGCCATCCCCTTTTGTTTTCAGGCTTGGATGCTTGGCGTGTAAGGACCATCAAGCGTGATGCCCATGTCCTTGAGGCATTGCTCTGCCGTCATTTGCTCGGCATGTGTCGGGGCTCCAAACGGCAAAACTCCGCCGAGAAAGTCTTCGTCGAAGAGTCCGGGATTATCGGTGGCAAAACCGGTAAATTCTCCCGCCTCATTGCACAGGGGAAACAACAGCAGCTGGTCACAGTTCTCGCCGGGCGAGCCGTCCACGCCTGATTCCGCCGAGATGCAGATGCCCTCCAGCCAATCCGGAAATTTCGATGGGGGCAGGTCGAAAGCTTTCCGCCTCAGCGGGGAATCGTGCCATCCCGGTCGGATGCAAACGATTGCCCGCGCGCGAAAGTATATCGCGAGTTGCCTGGCGACCTCGAATTGGTAGATGTCTTTGTCCAGACTATGGGACAAGATGGCTCCATCGCGCAGGAACGTGAGGACGGTGTGAGGCATGCAGGTGCCGCTACGCATCGCGCGTTCGCAAACGCGGGTGGCCGTTTGCATGATTTCGTCGAGGCTGAATGGCTCGGACGACGATTCGCCGGGGATTGATGTGGTGTTGGGTTTCATGGTGGTTGGGTGTGTTTGTGTTTTGGTATTTTGGTGTGTTGTCATATGTGTGTTGGTTTGTGGGTTGGAAATAACAGGGGCTTGAGACGAACCGGGGCAGCAGGGTGCATGGATTCGGTTGGCCGGGTCCCAACGCGGTTCACTCCCTGAATGGGTGAGCAAAACCGTCAATAGGGCAGTCGCAATAGAAATACCCCCCCGAACTAGCCGTGGGAGAGGGTCGCAGGGAGAGGCGATGGCAATGAATCGCCTTTCCCCGAAAGACAGTCAGGGGCCAGAAAAAATGCTAATTGTCACTTGGGAAGGCGGTTCTCCAAATGACGCAAAAGATTTCGATGGAGTAGGCAAGGATGTAAAGTATACCGCTGACAATCCCTGCCAGGATGCCGAGGAGAATCTGCCCGATGCCTATTGAGACTGAAAGGAGCGTCCAGAGGACCCAGAGGGCGAAGAGGATTTCTATAATAATTATCATGTTCAGATTTGATTAAGGACAAAAAAAGCTGATTACTCTCCCCGACGGGTGGCCGAAAGGCCCACACGAGGAGATTCCAAGCGCCAGCGATTCCGGTTCATGCGTTTTCCGTTCCATCGGGG
>CAYTRP010000698.1:0-1756 GCA_964440195.1 uncultured Candidatus Sumerlaeota bacterium | reverse complement strand
GGCAGTTGCTCCTGCCGGACGGAGGCGGCGAGTCCGTCGCGGCGAATGCGAAAGTCCGTTCCTCGCAAACGAAGGGTGCGAAGGGGAAGCGAACCAAGAGGGCGGCGGGGTAAAAGGAAGCATTCACCTCTCATTCGCGGGTTTTTCGAAAATCTCCCCCGGAAAATTGAAAATCTGAAAAGTCGGGTTTCCGGTAACGGCGGTTACGCTTTTTCAGGTGCCTCCCATTCGGCCGGGTTTCCCGCCGAGCTGGGGCTCAGCGCTCCCGGGGGGTGGGTTCTGTTGGCGGGGTGGTGTCATTCAAGCGGACCCGCACTTTTTCCGCGATGCGCTGGACGTCGCGACTGGTGGCGGAGGCCTCGTCCATGTGGTAGGCGGCGGAAAGCTCCCGGGTGAGCAGGGCGTCTTCCTCGGGGGTGAGGTCGGCACCGTGGGAGCGGGTGAGGAGGGTGATGGCGTTCATTTGTAAAATTCCTGTTGGTATTCGGCGTGGGAGGCGAGCTCGCGCAGGGCGGTCATCGCCTTGTGGATGTTGCGGTCCACCATCGCCCGCTGGATGCCGAGGTCTTCGGCGACGAATTGGGGCGACTGGTGCTTGAGCTTGACTCGCTCGAAGATCTCGAACTGGCGGAGGGGGATGCGGTTGCGGAGGTCTTCAACCAAGGTGGCAAGGAGCGAGCGGTCGAAGGCGACGGACTCTCCCGGTGATTCCGCCGGAAGCTGGCATTCCGGGGAGTCATCGAGCGGACGCTGATCGATGGGACGCTCCTTGCGGAGCAAATCCACCACCCGGGCGTTGGTGAGGATGCGGAGATAGGCCCGCAGCCGACCCTTGCCGGAGTCGTAGCGGTATTGGCTGCGGGCGAAGAACTCGGCGACGGTGTTCGCCACGGCGTCCTCGATAAAGCCGGAGGAGGGCTCGTGCCCGCCGGTGTGGTGGCGGTAACAGGAACGGGCGATCATCTCGATGGGTTCGTGGTAGAGTTCGAGAAAGCGCTTCCACGAGACCTGCCAACGATCCGTTTCTCCCGGCTGTTTGAGCTTGGAAAGCAGGTTGAGGGAGGTGGGTGGGAATTGCGCGGCCATGGGCTTGGAACCAGATGAAGACTGGCGGTTATGTGGCATTAAGAGAAGGAGAAATGACAGGCAGGACAGAGCGACCTCATTTTGGGAGGAATTCAAAAAATCCGTCCAGATCACAAATTTCAAAACCGCGAATCTGGTGAATCGAGCAAATGATTGGAATTTCATTCGTTCAAACCTCCCAAGGTTTGGCGGTCTTGGTGGTGATGGAGAATTTTCTTCTTCGCTCGATTCGTGGTAGAATTTATCGAGAGCTATCTCTGGATGGCGTTTAAAAAATCATGCATGAACATTTGACGCATAAGCTCGTCGCGAGGGTCGCCCTGACGTTGTCGTTGCTGCCTCATAGCGGCTTCACGGGCTGCCCGCTCTTGCTCTGCAGCCTGAGCCATGGATAAGGCATTTCTCAGCATTTCAACAGACTGTTGGGTTTCTCGAGACGCTCGTGCAGCCCTCTCGTAGGCAGCCTTCTGTTCTGCGTGACGCCTAGCCTGCTCATCCTTATCGCTGCCGATTGTTGACAGAATACCCATGATGACCAGAAAGGCGCACACGCACCCGATGATAAGAGAGGATTTTGACTTGGTGGTTGTTGTGCTCATATTATAGATGTCGCTTACTTTGTTGATGTTGCTTGTTTTCGGAGAATCGGCGTTTCCGCCCTCTAAAGACT
>CAYTRP010000697.1:0-1758 GCA_964440195.1 uncultured Candidatus Sumerlaeota bacterium | reverse complement strand
CGGCGTGGCCGTGCAGGTTGACCGCTTCGGCAACCGCATCGCCCGCCTCAAGCGCCGTCAGTTGGCGATCCACTTCCTCCATGATCCACTCTTCCCGGAAGGGGGCGGTGGGAATTGTCGCGAGCCGCTCGAAGCGCTCGGCCAGCCGCGTTTCGAGGGTGATGTGTGCGGGATCCAACGCCATGCGGAATGGTTCTCCTTGAAGATTGGGGCTGAACGGAATGTCCCGGACTCTTGGTTGTCCGGGGATCAGTTCGGTATTTTGCCGTCGGATATCTTTTGCGACCGCCAGATGTTTCCGGCGGAAATGGTCCCATTGCTGGGATCGTAAGGGAGATGGACATCGGCTCCCGCCACGGGGATCAGGATGCGCCGACGCTGGGGATCGGGCCCATAGGAGGCGACGGTCCACTCTCCCTCGACGGCGCGGCTCGCTGCCTGTGCCGCGGCCGTGTATCCCGAATGCCGAACGGGGCTGTTGTGGGAGATGTAGTAGTAGCGTTGGCCCGCCTTGGGGTCAAAAGCCTCCGTGTCCGTGGGCGATGCGGTCCAGGGCAGATAACGCGTGTAGCCGCCCACGGTGTTGAAGTAATGAAAATCGGGCGTCAATCCGTCCGCGAAGGTGTCGTAAAGCGCCCCAGTCAGATAGGCCACCGGGGTAGTGACCCGGTTCGTCATGATTCGGAAGGGATTTGGCGCCCCGGGAGTAAGCGCATACGGGGTTGGGGGCGGGCGGCTCCAATCCACGCGGTACGCCTCCAGCCCGGTGGCGAGGGTGCGCAGGTCGTTTTGTGTGCGGGCAACCTTGGAGCGCACCTGCGCCTCCAGGAAGTTCGGCACGGCGATGGCCGCCAGGATGGCGATGATGGCGACGACGATGAGAAGTTCGATGAGGGTGAATGCGCGGCGGGTGAGAATGGACATGGGAGAAACCCCCGGGGAGTCATGACTGCCGGTGGAAGGAGGCACCACCTTGGCCGGTCGCTGCAAGTTCGAACTTCGTAAAACACCCGAGGCTAAAATCAAAGCTTTTCTTCTTTGAGCGCACTAAAATATTCTTTGATTAGAGCGTCTGGAAGGGCCTTTTCTTGTGTTAACTCAATTTATTTCAGTCTTTTAGATTATTTTTACCTGACGGCCAAGAATCGATCCAAGTCGCGTTCGCCAATTTTCCCGCGCCGATTATCGAAAAAAACCTTGGCACTCGGCCTTCTCCGGGCCTAACGGCTTCCTTATACTTCCCGCCCCGGTGCCCGGCGATCATGAACGACAAGCAACTGGAAGCCCTCATTTACGTGGCGCGCCACGGCACGTTCAAGCAAGCCGCCGAGGCGCTCTACTTCGACTCCTCGGGGGACGAATTCATCACGCCCGAAAGCATGCAGTACCGCATCAAGCAGCTTGAGGCGGAAATCGGCGTTTCCCTCTACCGCAAGCGCCAGGGAAGCTCGCGCGTGCTGTTGACCCGCGAAGGGCAACTGTTCCTGCGCGAGGCGCTCGAAGTGCACCAGCGCATGAGCGAGTGGCGCGACATGTTCCTCGAAAGTCAGGGGGGGACGCTGACCTTTGCCACGACGCAAGCCGTCCTGATCCATCGCATCAGCGGGGTCGTGAAGTCGTTCACCGAGCGGCACCCCCGCGTGCGCCTTCGCATGCTGGCGACATCGGCTCCGGAGATCGAGAGCATGGTCGAGCAGGGGCGCGTGGACTTCGGGCTGTCCACGCGCCCGCCCGAGCAGTCGGACCTTGAGTATGTGT
>CAYTRP010000696.1:0-1762 GCA_964440195.1 uncultured Candidatus Sumerlaeota bacterium | reverse complement strand
CCCGCATTCGATCGGGACAGGGCCACGAGCCGCGCGTCCCGCATTTTCCCTTCCTTCAGGAGACCTTCACCCCATGGCCAACTCCTCGTTCGACGTGGTGGTCATCGGAGGCGGACCCGGCGGTTATGTGGCCGCCATCCGTTCCGCCCAGCTTGGATCCAAGACCGCCGTGATCGACCGCGACCGGCTCGGAGGCATCTGTCTCAACTGGGGCTGCATTCCCACCAAGGCACTGCTCAAGAATGCCGAACTGATCGATCACCTCAACAATGGCAACGAGTGGGGGATCAAGGCGGACAACGTCCGGTTCGATTTCTCGCAGATCATCCAGCGCAGCCGGGGCGTGGCGGACAAGATGTCCTCCGGCATCGACTATCTGATGAAGAAGAACAAGATCACGGCGGTCTATGGCGAGGCGAAGCTGATCTCGGCGAGCAAGATCCGCGTGAAGGGCAAGGACGGGACGCAGGACATCGAGGCCAAGCACATCATCATCGCGACGGGCGCGCGGCCGCGGTCGCTACCGGGCGTCGAGATCGACCGCAAGGCGATCATCACCAGCAAGGAAGCGATGTCGCTCGAGAAGAAGCCCGAGTCGCTGGCGGTTGTCGGTGCGGGCGCCATCGGGATCGAGTTCGCGTACTTCTACTCGGTGATCGGGACCAAGGTCACGGTGTTCGAGGCGCGCGACACCATCCTGCCCATCGAGGACCGCGAGATTTCCAGCGTGGTGGCCAAGTCGCTGAAGCATCGGGGCGTGGACATCAACACGGGCGTCTTCGTGGACAAGGTGGAAAAGAAGGGGAAGGGGGTGGTGGTGACCTGGCGGAAGGGGAAGGACGGCAAGCCCGAGACGACCGAGGCGGAGAAGTGCCTGATGGCCGTGGGCGTGCAGGGGAATGTGGAGAACCTTGGCCTTGAAGAAGCCGGGGCCAAGGTCGAGAGGAACCACATCAAGGTCGACGAGCATTACCGTACGAACATCAAGGGTGTCTATGCGGTCGGCGACGTGATCGGGCCGCCGTGGCTCGCCCATGTGGCCAGCGCGGAGGCTCTCCATTGCGTGGAAGCGATCCACGGGAAAGACCCGCACCCTCTGGACTATGGGAACATCCCGGGGTGCACGTATTGTCAGCCGCAGGTGGCGAGCGTGGGCCTGACCGAGGAAGCGGCAAAGGAGAAGGGGCTGGAGTACAAGGTCGGGAAGTTCCCGTTCCGCGCGTCGGGCAAGGCCGTTGCCAGCGGCGACGCGGAAGGGATGGTGAAGATCCTCTTCGGCAAGAAGTACGGCGAGGTGCTGGGCGCGCACATCGTGGGTTCCGAGGCGACGGAGTTGATCGCGTCGCTGGGCCTGGCGAAGTCGCTCGAGGCCACCGCCGAGGACATCCACCACACGGTGCACGCGCATCCGACGCTGTCGGAGGCCGTGATGGAAGCGGCGGCGAACGCGGACGGGCTGGCGATTCATATTTAGGAGTCGGGAATCAGGGGTCAGGAGTCGGGGATCGTGGTTCGTTGATCGCGGATTCATTTCTCCCATCCGTCCTATTGGTCCCATTTCCAACTCGGAACTCTGAACTCGGAACTTGGAACCATCTGGCCGGAGTCCCGCCGCGTGCCGCGATCCCTCTCCGACCGTTGGGCATGGCTCATCCTCGCGGCGATGATGGCCCTGTTTGCGGCCATGGGGATTCACGTTGCGTGGAAGAAGTCGGCGACGGCGGACGAGGTGCCGCACATCGGGGCGGGGTTGGCGTACCTG
>CAYTRP010000695.1:0-1763 GCA_964440195.1 uncultured Candidatus Sumerlaeota bacterium | reverse complement strand
CATCCACAGCTACCTCACCTACCTGCGCGACCGCCTCACCGTCGCCCGCGATCTCCTCACCGATTCCGGCTCCATCTTCGTGCAGATCGGGGATGAAAATGTCCACCGCGTCCGGGCGGTGATGGATGAGGTGTTCGGGGAGGACAACCTTATCAGCGAAGTCGTTGTTCAAAAAACCTACGGTTTCTCTAGCGATGCGATCTCGAATGTCTCCGACTTCGTGCTGTGGTATGCAAAGAGGCGCGATCAGTTAAAAGCGCGTCCTCTTTACAGGGAAAAGCCATACGAACTCGGAAAAGGGAACGCGACTTGGTTGCTTAATCCCGACTTCACCTGCCGAGGCGTGAACTCATTAGAAAAAGATGGGCGCTCAAACATCCCCTATGAAGCGAGGCCTTATAATCCCGACAACTTACTGTCCCAAGGTCGTGCGTCGGAACCCCAACCGTTTAAGTATCGAGGTGTCTCGCTCGATCCATTCACCAAAAGTTCGCATTGGAAGCCAAACTATCCGATAGGAATGAATCGCCTTCTCCACGCTGAGCGCATTCACGTTGCCGAGAATAGCTTTCGTTATCGCCGCTTCCATGCGGATTTCGCCGCTTTGCCCTACGCGAATATTTGGACTGACACAGGAACGGGCAACTTTACGGACGACAAGATTTATGTGGTTCAGACAGGCTCAAAGACAGTCGAACGTTGTCTCCTCATGGCCACCGACCCCGGTGACCTCGTTCTCGATCCGACCTGCGGTTCCGGCACCACCGCCACCGTCGCCGAGCAATGGGGCCGTCGCTGGATCACGATCGACACCTCGCGCGTGGCGCTGGCGCTGGCCCGTGCCCGCATCATGGGCGCGCGTTATCCGTTTTACCTGCTGGCCGATTCCCGCGATGGCCAGCTCAAGGAAGCGGCAGTCACCCAATCCGCGCCGAGTTCCCAGCCGGTGCAGGGGAACATTCGCCACGGTTTCGTCTATGAGCGCGTGCCGCACATCACGCTCAAGGCCATCGCCAACAACGCGGAGATCGATGTCATCTGGGAGGAATGGCAGGCGAAGCTGGAGCCGCTGCGCGAGAAGCTGAACGAAGCCCTCGGCACGAATTGGCAGGAATGGGAAATCCCCAGAGATCTGACCGTGGCGGCGGTTTCCAACCGCCAAGCCCCATCCAATGATCAGGAAGAGGCAAGGCGGTTGGAAACCGCCGCCACGATTCACGCCGCCTGGTGGACCGCCCGCATCGCCCGCCAGCAGGAGATCGACAAGTCCATCGCCGCCAAGGCCGATTCCGAATACCTCTACGACAAGCCCTACGAAAACAAGAAGAGCGTCCGCGTTGCCGGTCCCTTCACCGTGGAGAGCCTCAGCCCCCACCGCGTGCTTGGCGTGGATGAGGACGATGAATTGATCGACTCCCTCAGTGACGACATCGCCGAATACGGAGCCAAGCAGTCCTTCCCCCAGATGATTCTGGAGAACCTCAAGACCGCCGGCGTCCAGCAGGCGCACAAGGAGGACCGCATCACCTTCATTTCCCTCGTCCCCTGGCCCGGAGAAGGCCGCGTCTGCGCCGAGGGCCGCTACCTCGAAGGCGACGTGGAAAAACGCGCCGGCATCTTCATCGGCCCCGAGTTCGGCACCGTCCAACGCGCCGACCTCGTCGAAGCCGCCCGCGAGTGTGGCGATGCCGGATTCGACGTGCTCATCGCCTGCGCCTTCAACTACGAGGCCCACGCCACCGAGTTCAACAAGCTCGGCCGCA
>CAYTRP010000694.1:0-1769 GCA_964440195.1 uncultured Candidatus Sumerlaeota bacterium | reverse complement strand
GCTTCCGAAGCGATTCTGGGCTTTCGCACGGGGACCGGCACGGGGCACCATCAGGTTGTCTTTGAGCCCGATGCCTCGTGAGAGTCCCATGCGAACCTTGTTCATTGCGTTGTCCTTCCTCGCCTGCTCCATCGGCGGGGCACAGGATGCAGCCGTTTCCGTGTCACCGGGAAGATCCTACTACCTCCAGTACTGTGCCGGCTGCCACGGCCAGGACATGAACGGCGGCGGCGCGAGTTCCCTCGTCGACCGCGAGTGGAAGTACGGCGGCGATCGCGACAGCATCTTCCGCAGCATCCGCGATGGAATCACCGACGCGGGCATGCCCGCCTATGGCGGGGCCCTCACAAAGGACCAGATCTACCAGATCGTGGATGCCATACTCGGCCATGAAGTCGCGCCCGCGCCCACGGTTGACACTTCCTCCGCGGATGTCGTCACGACGCTCGATTACATGGTGGCGGTTGAAAAGTGGGTCACTGGTCTCAACCTGCCGTGGTCCATCGCGTTTCTCGACGACGCCACGGCACTGGTGACGGAGCGCGACGGCCCAGTCCGCCTGATCCGTGACGGTGTCCTTCATCCCCAGCCCATTGCCGGAACTCCCCCGGTTCTCCAGCGTGGCCAGGGAGGCATGATGGTGGCCGTGCCCGATCCCGAATACGCCGAGAACGGATGGATCTATCTCGCCTACAGCGATCCGGGACCCGCCCGAAACACTTCCATCACGCGCGTCGTGCGTGGCCGCATCAAGGATCATCGCTGGACCGACAACCAGGACCTCTGGAAAGCCGACGAGCAGCACTACACCACCGCCGGCGTACACTTTGGAACCCGCATCGTCTTCGACCGTGCCGGGCACCTCTACTTTGCCATCGGGGATCGTGGGCAGCAGCAATTCGCGCAAGACCTCGCGCGCCCCAACGGCAAAGTCTTCCGCCTGAACCGTGACGGGAGCATCCCCGCCGATAATCCGTTTCTCAACACGCCGGGCGCGCTTCCTTCCATCTTCAGCTACGGACATCGCAACCCGCAGGGACTCGATTTTCATCCCATCACCGACGAGCTGTGGGAAGCGGAACACGGCCCGCGCGGGGGCGATGAAGTCAACATCTCGCGCGCGGGCCGGAACTACGGGTGGCCCGAGATCACCTATGGCATCAATTACAACGGCACGATCATCACGCGCGAGCGCGTTCGCCCCGGCATGGAGCAACCCGTCTGGTTCTGGCGCCCCTCGACGGCGGTCTGTGCCGTCGTGTTCTACCGGGGAGACGAGTTCCCCATGTGGCGCAACCATCTGCTGGCGGGCGCGCTTGCCAACGAAACCCTCCGCCTCCTGCGCGTCGAGGACAACCGCGTCATCCACGAGGAGATCCTGCTCCAGGGCCGGGGCCGCATCCGCGACGTGCACAGCGGCCCCAACGGCGCGATCTACCTCGTGATGAACGACCCGCATGAGATCCTCCGGCTGACGTCGGCGGGGGAAACGAAGTACTGAGGATTCAAGAGCCGGGAAACCGGGCGGAGGGCCGGAGGGAAGAGGACGATCTCCATGGGGCACAACGTCCCGGGCGCATCGTGGAGTTGTTCCCGGCCGGATCAGGCGGACCCCCAAACCCACGAAAAAACAAAAATCGGCACAGGGTTCGCGGAGAAACAAAGAGGACAGGAGAACGGGATGGACGGGATATGGAACAAATCGTTGCTGGCCCGCGCCTTCTTTTTCTCCGCGTTCTCTGCGATCTCTGTGCTTCAAAATCTGTTTT
>CAYTRP010000693.1:0-1771 GCA_964440195.1 uncultured Candidatus Sumerlaeota bacterium | reverse complement strand
GCTGGCGGCGGGGTACTTGCGGACGGAGATGGGACTTGCCGTGAGGGGCCTCTCGGTCGACACTGCGGAGGTGGCCGCCTTGTCGGCGGTCGTGGCGGCGGGGATCGGGGCTTCCATGATTCCCGCCCTGTTGGCCTACCGGCGGTCGCCCGTGAAGGACCTTTGAAGGGTGAAGGGTGAAGGGTGAAAAAGGGACTTCCCAGTACCGGGGAATATTTCTGGAGTGATAAGATAAAGAAAGGTCGTTGATGACTCTGGAATCGGGTGACAAGAAGCGGGCGGGCTTGGGGGCTTTGGCGGCGCGTGCGGCGATCGCGCTGGTGCTGTTTTACTTCGTGGCGAATGCGCTGATCGGGTCGATGGGGGGGCGGCAGGTGCCGGTGGTGCAGGCGTTGTTTGCCGGCGAACCGGTGGGCCCGCCGGATGCCGCGATGATCGAGGAAGACTCCGTGGCGACGACAACGACGGACGCCGAGACGGAGGCGGCGCTGGCGGAAAAGGCGCTGCTGGAGTCGCTGAACGATCCGCACGCGATGCGTTCGCCGGAGGGTGCCCTGGAGGCGCTGCGCACGCTTCGGGCGGTTGGCGGTTCGGAGGCGGGCGATGACGACTTGCTGGTGGATTTCCGGCTTCTGAACACGACGACGCTGAATCCCGATCCGCCGCCGGTCTTTGTGCGGCGCCTGCAGCGGCTGGACACGGGCAAGGTGCGCATTCGCGGGTTCATGTCGCCGTTCGACAGCTTGACGGACATGCGGACGTTCATGCTGATGCCCACGCCGACGGGGTGTTTCTTCTGCGTGCCGCCCTCGCCGAAGCAGGTGGTGCTGGTGCGCATCGACAGCGACCAGAAGGTCGGCTTCATCTATGACCCGATCGAGGTGGAGGGCGAGCTGGACCTGTGGAAGGCCGGGAGCGAGGACCCCGCGCACCAGATGTTCCTCTACGTGATGAATGACGTGAAGGTGAAGCGGCTGGGGAAGGCGACGGAGTAGCAGGGGGGACAAAGTCGCGGACGGGTGACCCTGCGCTGCAATCTGGTGTTGCCGGGTGGAGGGGTTGAGGTTAGGAGTGCCGCGAGATATCAGGAGTGGCGACCGATGACCATCGCGGAACAGATTTATGAGAAGGTGAAGCAGTTGCCTGAGACAGATCAGGCGGAAATTCTCTCGATGGTGCTTTCCCGCAAGACCCCGAATGGGGCGGGAGGGCGCGTCTCGAAAGAGGGACTACTTGGAGCGGCAGAGCCGGTTCCTGGTTTGAGGGGCCTGTGGCGTGATCTGGCTGTGGAGCCGATGAGCAACGAGTCCATCGACGAGGCTCGCCGGGAGATGTGGGGCGGTGTTCCCAAGGATCTGCCCGAGTGACCAAACTCTTGCTGGATACTCATGCTGTCATCTGGTTGGTTCAGGATGATCCGAGACTCTCGGCGGCTGCGAATCTGGCAATCAATGAGGCCAGCACAAACCCCTCGAATCTGCTGATTTCCACAATCACTCTGGTAGAAGCCCAGTACCTCATCGACAGGCAGCGAATTCCACCCGAAGCCTATAATCGGCTGATTCGCGCGGTGATGTCCGATGTGCCTCTGGCCACGCCCGTGGAATTGACGGTTGAGATCGCGCGGTCGATCTCTCGCGTTCCCCGCGACCTTGTCCCCGACATGCCCGACCGTATCCTGGCGGCCACGGCTTTGGTGCTGGGGGTTCCGTTGGTGACGCGGGATGAGCGGTTGAGGGACTTTTCGGAGATTCAGACGATTTGGTAGAGG
>CAYTRP010000692.1:0-1774 GCA_964440195.1 uncultured Candidatus Sumerlaeota bacterium | reverse complement strand
CCGCGCGCTTGGCCATCTCGATGGCGTCGAGCGCGCGGGCTACACCTGCGTGTTGAGCCATCGCAGCGGCGAGACCGAGGACAGCACCATCGCGGACATCGCGGTGGCCACGAATGCGGGCCAGATCAAGACGGGCTCGGCCAGCCGCAGCGACCGCATCGCCAAGTACAACCAGCTCCTTCGCATCGAGGACGAACTCGACGAGACGGCGTACTACCCCGGGTTGAAGGCGTTTTACAATATCCGGTGAGAAGCGTGGCGGGACGATCCTCCCCCCCCGCAACAAGGCGGCAATGGAGGACGAGAGGATGAAGAAAGGGCTGGCGCGAGCCGGCCCTTTTCTGTTGGGCTGGGAAGTAAAGTTGGCTCGAAGGAGGTGCGCGTAAAATGAAAACCAAGGTTATCTACGCCAATGGGGTCCTGAAGCCCCTGGTTCCATTGGCAGTGCCCGAAGGTGCCATGATCGAAATCGAGTTCCGGGATTCCATCACGGGCAAGCCGTGGATGGATGCCTTTGGCTGCATCAGTCCCGAGGATGGTGAGCAGATGATGGCCGCCGTGGATCAGGCGTTTGGCCGGGTCTCGGAAGATGATTGGCGGTGAACTGCTTTTCGACACATGCGCCTTCATCCCCCTGCTTTCGGGGGATGCGGCCGCCCGTGAATTCTTCGCATTGGCGGAGGGAGTCGTGATCTGCCCTCCGGTTTGGTCGGAGCTTCAGTTCGGAGCATTGAAGTCCGGCCGTTCAGGAAGCAACCTTGCCAAGCTGGAGATCCTGCGAAGGTCCTGTCGTTTCGTGACCATCGATGAGCGTGTGGGAGAGCTGGCGGCCCGCCTGCGCGTGCAACTCGAAGAGAAGAAGATCCAAGTTCCACCCAATGACGTCTGGATTGCCGCGGCTGCGCGTCACTATGAATTGCCAGTAGTCACGTTTGACCGGCACTTTGAGCAGATTCCCGGGCTTCAACTTGTCAGGTGGTGATATCGGAAATCGGCGCCTCGGTGCGTGCTGGGGTGATGGCGATTTTCCTCACGAAACAACGAGAGGGGCGCGCGATACGAAGCCGCGCGCCCCTCTTCAGCCTTTATAGTTCAGCCTTCGACTTCAGGCCCCGACTTTTTCCTTCTTCTTGGAGCGCAGCGAGCCGGCGCCGAAGCGCTTGTTGAACTTGTCGACGCGGCCTGCCGTATCGACGAAGGACTTCTTGCCGCTGTAGAAGGGGTGGCTGGCGCTGCTGATCTCGAGCGCGATGACGTGGTACTCGACGCCATCAACGACTTCCTTGGGGCCGTCGAGCTTGGTCGACTGGCCGAACCACTGCTCGCCGCAGCTCACGTCGCGGAAAATCACCGGGCCGTACTTGGGGTGGATCTTGTCCTTCATGATTCGCGCACCTCGCGTGGGGTCAGTCTTTGTGCCGGTTCGCCGCCTCGCGGGATTCGGCCATCAAACGGTCGTATTCCTGTTCGCCCAGGACCTCCGATTCGTCGATCAGGAGGTTGGGGATCCCGTCCTCGACCCGGTACAACCGCCGGCTCTCGCGATGGGTTGAGAGCAGGTGCCCCTCCTTGGTGAGGACCAGAGGGGCGTGGGTCTCGGGGCAGACGAGGATTCTGAGCAGGTCAGGGCTGATCATGCTGGGCACCCTCTCCCGAGCGGGACAGGAAGCCTATGCGCAAGGCCCCCCAATGCAAGGGGAAAGGGGGCGAGGACAGGTAAGCGGGCGCATCTTGACTTTGTATCGGACGCGCTGGTTGTGGTGGCGATCCCCTG
>CAYTRP010000691.1:0-1779 GCA_964440195.1 uncultured Candidatus Sumerlaeota bacterium | reverse complement strand
GCGCGCGCGCTCAACGTCAGGCTCATGCCCCGATAGCGCTCGGAGACGACGACGCCCTGGCTCTCCAGCAGGCGCAGCGCCTCGCGCACGGGGGTGCGGCTGACGTTGAGCGCTCGCGCGACCTCGGCCTCGACGATGCGGTCTCCGGGAAGGAATATCCCCTTCGCAGTGGCCTCGACGATGGCATCCACCACCTGGTTCACCAGGCTCTTGGCCGTCAGCGGCGTGAGCCCTTCGATCTTGCTGTTCGCGAGCGAGCTGCCTTCGAATTGCATTCCTAGCGTTGTCCTTGACAAGTGGCCGACCGTAGGATCGTATACAAAAATAAGAGTATACGATCTAGATGTCGTTGTCGGATGTAATCCGAATGGGGGGCTCGCGACAAGGCATCCTGCCCGGCAATGCGTCAATCTGCATCAACTATCACCCAGAAAGGAGCGTAAATGGATATGTCAGGTTACGATTCTCGGACATCGCTGCTGCGCAGGCTTGCCATTCCCGGCGCCGCGTTCGCGGCCGCGCTCTATGCGGGCAGCGCGCTGGCGCAGGTCATGGGCGGCGAGGTGGTCGTCGTCCAGGGCTCCAATCCGCCGAGCCTTGACGCCATGGCCACGTCCTCGGGTGCTTCGCGCAACATCACCATGAACGTCTACGAGACGCTCTACGGCTTCGACGAAAACGTCGTGCCGATGCCGATCCTTGCGGAGGGGGTCGAGATCTCGGACGACGGGCTGACCTACACGTTCACGCTGCGGCAGGGCGTGAAGTTCCACAATGGCGACGAGATGAAGGCCTCGGACGTCCTGGCCTCGATGGAGCGCTATCGCAAGGTCGGCGCCACCGGCAACCTTCTCGACCCGGTCGAGAGCTTCGAGGTGGTCGACGACTACACCATCGTCTTCCACATGACGGCCAACACCCCGACCTTCCTCGATGCCTTCTCGTCGCCGCGCGCACCGGCCGTCATCATCCCCGAGGAAGACGGCGCCGCGGAGGCCGGCAAGACCAGCCTTGTGGGCACCGGCCCCTACATGATCACCGAATACGTGCCCGACGACCGCGTGACGCTGCAGAAGTTCGCGGACTACACGCAGGATACCCGCTATGAGGGTGCCGACGGCTTCGGCGGCAGGAAGACGGCCTATTTCGACACGGCCACGTTCCGCATCATGCCCGAGCCTGGCGCCCAGGTGGCCGCGCTGGAAGCGGGCGAGGTCGACATTCTCGAGGCGATGCTGCCTCCGGCCGCGCGGCGCCTGGCCGATTCGCCCGACATCACGCTCTACGAGAACCTCGAGTGGGCCTTCGGCACCCTGATCCTCAACGCCAACGAGGCGCCGACCGACAACATCAAGTTCCGCGAGGCCGTGCAGGTCGCGCTGAACATGGAAGACGTGATGGGCATCGCCTCGGAAGGCCTGTTCAACCTCAACGGTGGCTGGATGTATCCGGGCACGCCCTACGACGCGGGCGATATCGGTGCCGCGGAATTCTACAACCAGGGCGATGTCGAGCGGGCAAAGGCGCTGCTGGCGGAAGCCGGCTACAACAACGAGCCGTTCAGCCTGCTGACCGACAATACCATCCCGTTCCACGGCAAGTCGGCGGTCGTGATCGCCGAGCAGTTGAAGGCCGTCGGCATCAACGCCGTGATCAACCAGGTCGACTGGCCGACCGCGCTCAACGTCCGCATGCAGGATACCGGCTGGAACGGCTGGACCCTGACCATGGGCATCGAGCCCTATCTCGGGCCCGTGGCGCTGATCTCCACCCTGACGG
>CAYTRP010000690.1:0-1780 GCA_964440195.1 uncultured Candidatus Sumerlaeota bacterium | reverse complement strand
TCAAGAGCGTTACCCTCGCGGCCTTCGTGTTCCCGCTCTCCGTGCTGACGCTCGCGCTGATCACCTTGGGCCTCCGCGCCTTTGAAAGCTCCCTGCTCCTGCGCGAGACCCCCCGAAAGCAGTAGCCCATGCCGCTGGCCGTTGGATTCGACGCGTCCTCCTCGCTCGGGCACCGCCATGGATGCGGCCGCACCGCCCTTTCGTTGGCGCGCGCCCTGCTGGCCCTCGAAGAATCGGACATCGACCTGCGCGTCCTGCTGGCGGCGCGGTGGCTTCGGCCGGGCAACGAACACAGGGCCCTGCAAGCCAGCGGTGCACGCCTGTTTCGCGCCAGACACGCCCGCCACGGGTTGGCGCGATCCTGGGCAAGACGCTCGGGACCGGGACTTTCCGCCCTGTTGGGAGCCGGGATCGGCGTCGCCTTTTCCCCCCACGGCGTTGTCCCGCCGGATCATGGACTTTCAACCGTCGCCTTCATCTCCCGTTGGGCGCTTGAGGGGATCGATCCGCGTCATGATCCTCCTTGGCTGACCCGGGAGGATCGAGCGGCCTGGATGCAATCCCTGGCAGGGGCCGGACTCATTCTGGCCCCGACACGGGTTCTCCTCGAGAAGCTGCGGGCGGAATTCCCGCAACGAGAGCATCGCATTCACCAACTTTCATTGGGGGTTGATCCCTCCTTGTTCTTCATCGAGTCCGAGCGGCTGGTCGAAACGACCCGTCATCATTGGGGCGTCCCGACATCCAGCTATCTGCTGGCCGTTGCGAACCATCGGGACAACGAAGCCAATGAATTTCTCATCGAGACCTACTCCGAGCTGCGACGGCGCGAAAAGGCCACGCCGCACCTCGTGGTCCTCGGATGGGAAGGTCGCGCCCCGGCGGCGCTTCGCGCGCGCCGTGAGCTGCATCGGATTGTCCACGTGTTGCCTCATTTGCCCGACCCGCAACTTGCCGCCGTGTATTCGGGGGCGGTGGTCACCTTCCTCGCGCGGAGATCCGATGGGTGGCCCCATGCACTCCTGGAGGCCCAGGCGTGCGGTTCGCCCGTCATCGCCTCATCGACGGAAGCTCATCGCGAGGTGGCGCGCCAATCATGCGTTCTCCCGGATTCGCGGGACCCGGGGAGTTGGGCGCAAGCGGCGGCCTCGATCGTCTTTGACCAGCCAAGCCACGATGATTGGAAGTGGAAGGGCCTGGAAAACGCGGCTTCATTCCCATGGCAGGCAACTGCCCGGGGGCTCCTGCGCCACCTGCGCGGCGCCTAACTTTTCGCATCCGGTTGCCGGGCCAGGAAGGTCGGCTCGAAGACATGGCCGCAGTAAACGCACTTCGGTGCCGTGCGCGGCGAGTTGCGTCCGCACCCGGGGCAGACGACCGGTGTCTTGTCTTCCCTCAGCCGACCGTCCCTTGCTCCATCCAATTCGTCCACATAGACCATCCACTCCTTGAACTCGTCCTCGTGGATGACCTTTTTCTCAAGCAGGATCATGAGAAGGGTCTGGATGATCAGGTCCTGCCGCTCCACGCGCAATTGCAGGGTATCCATGGTCCCACGGGCCTGGACGTCGACCCGTGTGGTCTTGGACAGCGCGTTGTTCGCTGCGTGGTAGGCATGGACGGCCTCGGCCGCGGTGACGAATGCCATGTCAATGTTCCTCCAGTCAGGTTCCATGACATCCCTACGGCTGTCCGGGGTGCCTATTCAACCCCGTTTGCTTGCATGGACCAGTCGGCGAGGGCCAAAAAGAAACCGCCCCCCCGAAACCGGGGGGCGGTT
>CAYTRP010000689.1:0-1784 GCA_964440195.1 uncultured Candidatus Sumerlaeota bacterium | reverse complement strand
TACGCCCTTTTCAAGGAGCGGTCGTGTGGCCGTGGAAACAGGCCAATCCTTGAAATGGGTGGAGACGTGACATTGGCCAGGATTATCACGTTCCCAGAGGAAGTAACAGACACCACCCTTGAGACCGACACCGGGAAAGACATCCGCCGCGCTGAGAAAGTCATCAATCGAGCGGACACGCTCATCACTAAGCATCGACTCCCTGAACTCGTCCAACCCCTTGCCGCCCGCAAACCAGCGGGAAGGAATGATCATGGACAGATAGCGCGGTTCGAGTTTCTTCGCCTGCTCCACGAACAACTGATAAATCGGCGCGGCGCTCGTGCCGAAGCCGCCGTCGTCTAACTGATACGGAGGATTGCCGATGATCACATCAAATTGCATCTCGTCTCCAAATATCTCACGGATTCGTGCCTTGATGTCGTCGGTGTGAATGAATGCATAGGCGTGGGTCTCCAGTCCCTCGCCGCGATCCAGCGTCTTCTTATTCGCGCTGCAGTATCGACATTTCTCGCCGTCCCATGTGTGGTCGATGCGTTCAAACCAGATATGGCCCGCGTCGCTCTTGAAACTCTTGGCAATGGAATGATCGCCATTCGCATGCTTGCTGCAATAGACGCTGCGCCGCGCCAGCAAGCTGGTCAGCTGAGTGATGGCGATTCCGAACACTTGCTTTGTCAGGATGTGCTCGACCCGTTTTTGCAAATTGGGAATCGTATCCTTTAAGCCCTCTGTGAGTCGTGCCGTAATTTCTCGCAGGAACACGCCGCTCTTGGTACACGGGTCCAGGAACCGCACCGAGGGATCAGCCCAGAGATTCGCCCCCTTGTTGGCCGCAGCCCACGCCGTCGCCAGCGTGTCAAGCATCCGGTTCGCAAATTCTGGTGGCGTGAACACTTCGTCGTTGGAGAGATTGGCAATGCAGGTCAGCACATCGGGATTGCGACCCCGTAGGGTGAAGGAGGCTTGTTCGCTCATAGTGCTTCCTTCGAGGTTTCGCCTCGTGTGGCTGTGGCCAGATCACTCACGGTCATCGGCGGGTAGGTTCTCATGGGTGTGAACAGCTCGTGTCTCCCAAGGTGGGCGAAGAGCGAGCCCTCTGCGTTGAAGGTAGACGACTGCGTCAAGTCGTCGAAACGAAAGTCTCGCCGTTGGAACTTTCCTTTGCCCAGGTAGCCCCATTCGGCGAAGGTGATGGGGTTGCCGTTATTGGTCCGCATGGTCAGCGCGTCGCCGTGTACCAGATTCTGTGACAGCACATAGAAAGCTGCCAGATAAAGTTCATCCGACTCATTTAGCTTCAAGTATTCGGCAAATATCTCTAGTACATTCGCCCGGCACTCGGCGATGTTGTCCGCCAGAAGCTCGATGCCGTAGATGCACATCAGCCCGAGCAACGCATAGTGGCGTTTCTCGAAATCGTTCTTACCGTACTTAAGTTCGACGGCGGTCAGCTTGCGTTGAAGAATCTTGACGAGAAAGTTGCCGCTGCCGCAGGCCGGTTCCAGAAATCGGGAATCAATGCGTTCGGTCTCGGCTTTCATAAGGTCGAGCATCGCCTCGACCATCCACGCGGGAGTGAAGACTTCCCCGTGCTCAGCAACGCGATCTTTGGACTTAATGAGGCTCATGGCGAATCCACAGGAGAAACGTAGGTTGGTGATGGAGCGTATCTCTTTACAATGAACGATCTGCCTCCAGAAGAAGACTTACCATCTTATCATCGTTTCCGGTCGTGTCACAACGATCACCCCCTACCCAGCACCCCCCTTTTCGTAGGATCG
>CAYTRP010000688.1:0-1786 GCA_964440195.1 uncultured Candidatus Sumerlaeota bacterium | reverse complement strand
CCACTCGTCGATGACCTTCTCGACGAAGCGGATGTTGTCGTCGCCGAACATGTCGTTCCAGAGTTCGCGGGCCTCGGCGATGGTGCCACGCGGGGAACCGGAGACGAGTTCGCGGTACTGCGGGAAACCCGCCGGCAAGTTCACCTGCTTGATCTCGCTCATGACGGCAACAACCTCGCCGCCGTCATAGGCCAGGATGGACCCCTTGAGCAAATCCGAACGCCGGAACGTCGCCTTTGGATAGGCGGCCAGGACAATCGCCACGGATTGCGACCGAACGAAGGAGCGCCCTCCGCTGTCGTTCGTGAAGGACGAACCCGCGAAGTCGCTCATGTCCGCCAATTGGAAGAGCAACGCGGGGTCTTGATCCGGGGAAACAGTGTAGCCGCCGGTCGAATCTCCATGTAGCAACCCGAAATGCGAATGATGCCCGGCAAGCTCGACCTTCACCGTGGCGGACTTCGCCGCCTCCATGACATCATCGAGCAGGCTGTCAACCTTCACGGTGCGGGTTTCCATGCCCTTCACCGCCTGGGCAACCTGCTTGCTTCGGATCAGCAAGGCACCGTCCGTTGCCCATTCCCCGCGCATGTTCGGCGGGAGATTGAACGCCTTCTTCCCGAACGCCCGCTTCGCCATTTGCTCCAGCGTCGGCGATTTCGGACGTTGCGAACCGGGGCGCTGGGGCCTTGGTGGGCTGAACTTACTGAACTTCGGACCGGCCTTCGCGACATCCTTTTTGAATGCGCGAAGGGTGTTCACCTCGTTGATGATCGTGTAGGTTCCGAGTCCGGGAACGGAAAAGGAAACGCCCGCGTCAGCGGAGTCGTCTCCGCCGTGAAACCGGTCCAGCGCATCGTTGATGGCGGCGATGTCACCCTTGATGTCCTTCTTCTTTTGCTCCGTGAGGTACTTGCCCCTCTCGGTCAATTCTCCTTGGTGCTTTTTCTTCACGAGGTTCAGGATGGCGGCGTCTGTGGGGGACAACTCCCATACCCTGTCGCCGCGAATGTAAACGGCCTCATTCAGCTTGATGGGCTTCCCGAGGGGAGCCTTGGCAATAGCCTCATCCACGCTGGACAGGAACGCATCCCAATCGGCCTTGGACACCTCGCCGATCTCGTTCCGCTCCGCCGGAGTCTCCTTGACCTCGGGAGCCGGTCGTGCCGATGATGTTTTTGGCGGAGACGTTCTGCTGCTCGTTTCGGACGTTGGTACACCGGCCTTTGAGACGGTGTTGGCATGTAAGGCGTCTCCGCCCTCTTCCTTTTTGATCTTGAACATGGTCTTCAGGCGCAGACGGTTTCGCCTCCCCGAATAAACCTCCACTACGACAACAGTTCCATTCACCCTCTTTTTGAACTTGAGGACCGTGAGACCTTCTTGCAGGTCTTTCATCCAAAAGTTTTCCGCCGATACAATGTCGGGCAGCAGCCCGAAGTCTTCCGGGGTAACGGCTACTTGCGGTGGATCGCGTCGCGCCTCCACTTCGGGGTCGCCATGATTGTTGAAGACATGTCGTATGTCGGATTTGCTCGCCGAATGGTAAGCGGATTCTGGCAGCTTGAGTTTCGCGGATTTCTCAAGAAGTGAACGCTCATCGCCTTCTATCCACTCATAAGCCATGGTGCGTGAACCGTCAGCGGGCTTCTTGTTTCCCGTGTATTCCTCAAACGCCTCCCTTGCCAAGCCAACTAGAGTGATTCTCAAAAGTTTTGTCCCGTAAGCGGCCGACCCGAGGCATTGAGTTTTTGCTTTCTGGTGTTTGAGGTGGCAGGCTCTTGTG
>CAYTRP010000687.1:1307-1790 GCA_964440195.1 uncultured Candidatus Sumerlaeota bacterium | reverse complement strand
CGTTCGCCTATTGGGGCTTCACCGCCGGGGCCACCCGCGACCGCGCCCGGGGTCATCTGACCCGGCGGGAGGATGGGATGTATTATGCCGAACGGGATTTTGAGATCGCCCGGGATTTGATGGTGTACGAGGCATCCGGGAGCGGCCACGCGAACCTCATGCTTCGGGAGATCGTGGTCGAGGCCGACGACATGAAGGAGAAGGAAAACTTCCGGTACCTCGGGCTTCAACGGTTCGGCGGATTGGGGCTGCCGACGTCGGTGGAGATTGACCGGAGCAGCAAGGACGGGAAGGAGATCATGGAAATCCGGATCACGGAAATCGAAATGAAGGCCATCGGCGAATCCGAATTCGCGGAGGCTCGCGACGGGCTGGCCGCGAAAATCGGCCGGTAGCCCAACTCCCCCCCCGATCCAAAAGGGAAAGAATAATGCCATACTCAAGAACTCGACCAATGCGAACCAGAGATTATTTTTCGGCTGG
>CAYTRP010000687.1:0-1297 GCA_964440195.1 uncultured Candidatus Sumerlaeota bacterium | reverse complement strand
GATTGGCTCTTTTGCTGATTCTAGCGGCTTCCGTTGCTTCGTGGGCTATGAATGAAAAGGTTGTCAGGACCATTATTGCCGAGGAAATGGCTTCGCCTCCAACGCTGGTTATCTATGCGGCCGGAATCCATTCCAATGATTCAGGTTTTCCCGGAGCAATCCCGGGCATCGTCGTCGCCGCATGGGAAGATGGAACAGTCGTCTGGTCTGCCGACAAGTTGAAGGGCGGAAGTCCATACTTCAAGTCGATTGTCGATTCCGAGGAGCTAGCAACAGCTATCACGAGCATGTGCGAGGCGAAAGCGAACCTCCCCGCCAATACTCACACTGACTATCGCGGCCCGAGCAGTCCAGAGACCACGATTCTTCTCGGCAGCGAATCGTGCAACATCTACTGGCATAGCTGGCATGAGATATGGGAGGCGACGGGAAGGCATGTTGCTCTGGAGCGAGGCATCTATCCATTACCGCCGGGAGAAACAGTGGAGAACATGCGCGCCAACTACTCCAGCCCTCACCACATCGCTTTTATTGAGGCATGGAAAGATGTGAAAGAGGCGGCATTGAGGCTCATTCCGGAGGATACCTCAGAAGTCGAAGAAGTGGAACTTACCCTGCGATATCACTGGACAACCATGGTGATCGACCCCTGAATCTATACAATCCCTTCGCCGGGCACTCAAATGAATGCCCGGCGAAGGGGTTGGATTGCGATAGAGGTGACTTGTGAGCTTCACCCCGCCCCGCTCAACGCGGGCTCTTCCTTCTCCGCCTCGCTCTTCGGCGTGATCTTGAAGTGCAACGCGTCCGTCAGTTCGTCGTAGCTGCCGAGGACTTCGGTGCCGTCCGCGATCTCGCCCGAGATCATCAGGCTTGAGAGCGGGTCCTCGATGTGGTTCTGGATCACGCGGCGCAGCGGGCGCGCGCCGTACTCGGGGTCGTAACCCTTGCGGGCGAGGAACGACCGCGCGTCGGGCTGCAGGCTCAGGTTCACGCCCTTCTCCTTCAGGCGCGCGTTGAGCCGCGTCATCATGATGTCCACGATGCGGTCGATGTCCTCGTGCGTCAGTGCATGGAACACCACGATCTCGTCGAGGCGGTTGAGGAACTCCGGATTGAAGACCTTCTTCACCTCCTGCATCACCTTGCCCTTCATGGAATCGTAGTCGATGTCCTCCGTCTGGGCCTGGAACCCGAGCGTCCCGCCCGACTTCACGCGGCGCGTGCCGACGTTCGAGGTCATGATGATGATCGTGTTGCGGAAGTCCACGACGTGGCCCCAACTGTCCGTCAGGCG
>CAYTRP010000686.1:0-1800 GCA_964440195.1 uncultured Candidatus Sumerlaeota bacterium | reverse complement strand
TGGCTCAACGGCCACCACCACGGCGAAGCCACCCTCACCGGCCCCCTCGCCGACTGGGAACAGCTCGCCGCCCGCGCCGCCGATCAACTCCGCGATCTCCCTCCGCCCGGCCCTCTCAACGGCGTTCGCGTCGTCGTCACGCGCGACGAATCACCCGACGGCCCTCTCGCCACCGCCCTTCACGAACTCGGCGCCATCGCGCTCCATCTCCCCCTCACCGCCACGCTTCCGCCCTCCGACCCCGCGCCCCTCGAACGCGCCGCCGCGCGCCTCTCCCAATACGACTGGCTCCTCGTCACCAGCCAACGCGCCCTTTCGCACGCTTTCGTTCTATTTGATCCATTCATTCCAAATCCCCGCCAAACCGTCCCCACGTCCCCCCTCCCCAAGGTCGCCTGTGTAGGTACTCGCACCGCCGACGCGCTCCGCCGCCTCGGCATCGAACCAGCCGTCGTCGCGGACGAAGGAACCGCCCACAACCTCCTCGACGCGATCGCCTTGGGGGGCGATCTCGCGGGAGCGCGCTTCCTCCACCCCACGTCCAACAGGACGGACCCAACCCTGCCCGAGTCCCTTCGGGCGAAAGGAGCCGCGGTCGACGTCATCGAGGCCTACCGCACGGAAATCCTCCCTCATCGCCAGCAAATGCTCGCGAAACTCGTCGCCCGCCATCAGGTCGATGCCATCCTTGTCGCCAGTCCCACCGCCGCCCGCTCGGTCGAAGGCGCGCTCCGGATGGCCCAAGGCATCGGCCCGCAACCCCTTATTGGTTCCCTCGGGCCCACCACCTCGGCGGAACTCACTCGACTCGGCTGGCCAGCCGCCCTTGAATCTCCACGACGCGATTTCCCGTCCCTCGCCCAAACCCTCGCCCAACACTGGACCACCCTTTCTGAATTCTAAATTCTATGCCATTTTACCATTTTGTATATCCTTTCCTGGGCTCGCCAGGCTCCTGCCTGGCTAGTCCGCCGACTGCCTTCGGATTTTGAAACGGCGCGTCATGGCCAACGCGAAAGCGTTATTGGTCCGACAGCCAGGCAGGAGCCTGGCGCTCCCAGGAAAGGACACATAAAATAGAAAGGTGGTCTAAATGCCATCCGCCACCACCAGCCACTCTTTGTTCACTCAAGCCGCCTCCCTCCTCCCCGGCGGCGTCAATTCTCCCGTCCGTTCCTTCAATGCCGTCGGCGGCACGCCCCTCTTCATCGCCCGCGCCGAAGGCCCCTGGCTCTTCGACGAGGACGGCAACCGCTACCTCGACCTCTACAACTCCTGGGGCCCCGCCATCCTCGGCCACGCGCACCCGCGCGTTGTCGAAGCCGTCCGCCAGCAAGCCCTCCTCGGCCTCTCCTACGGCGCCCCCACGCGCCTCGAAGTTGACATGGCCGACTTCCTCGTCCGCCATGTCCCGGCCATCGAGATGGTCCGCATGGTCAATTCAGGCACCGAAGCCTGCATGAGCGCCCTGCGCCTCGCCCGCGCCGCCACCGGGCGCGACCTCGTCATCAAGTTCGAGGGCTGCTACCACGGCCACGCCGACCCCTTCCTCTCCAAGGCAGGCTCCGGTGCCGCCACCCTTGGCATTCCCGACAGCCCCGGCGTCCCCCCCGCCACCGCCTCCGGCACCCTCAACGCCCGCTACAACGACCCCGCCTCCGTCGCCGCCCTTCTCGACGCCCATCCCGGTCGCGTCGCCGCCATCATCGTCGAACCCGTCGCCGGAAACATGGGCTGCGTTCCTCCCGAACCCGGCTTTCTCGAAAGCCTCCGCGACCTCGCCACCACCCACGGCACCCT
>CAYTRP010000685.1:0-1801 GCA_964440195.1 uncultured Candidatus Sumerlaeota bacterium | reverse complement strand
CGTGTGCCCCGCCGCGTGAACGCCGGGCGCGCCCTCTACCAGGATGCTTCCCAAGACATGGTCGCCGGGGTTTTCGATAACAACCTCGCCCGTGCCCGCCAGCGTCGCCCCCTCCCGCAGATAGATGTTCGCCGAGTTGCTGTTCGAATTGTGTTCAATGGTCCACACGCCGTTGTTGGTGAACGTCCCCGTGATCGCCGCGCTTTGCAGGGTCGGCTGGAAAATGACCCCCTCGTTGATCCCGCCCGCCAGGACGGGCATGTTCGTGCCACTCTGGAAATTGATGCTGCTGATCCGCACGGTTCCACCATCCTCGGTCGTCAGCGTCCCGCCGACAAAGGTCGCCGCGGGCCCCAACTGGACGAAGCTCCCCTCAAGCGCCGTGATCGTCCCGCCGGTGTTCGTGAAGACTCCGGTTTGCAGAACAAGGCCGCCCGCGCCAGCGCCCTCCAGATTGCCCGTATTCTCGAAACCGCCCGCGCCGTTGAAAACTATCAGCGCGACGCTCCCCTCCTGGCGAATGAGGCCCTGGTTGACGAACTTGTGGGCACCCGGCTCGATGCCGCCCGCTCCGCGAATTATTGCCGAGGGGTTTAACGTGGTCAGGCCGCCAAGGGGACCGATCCGGTTGTTGGCATTGTTCGACAGCACCCACTGGCCCACGCCATTCAGGGTGACCGGCGCGGCGAATTGCAGACGGGTGGTGTTGGCCGTGCTGTTGATTTCCCAAACCCCGTTGTTGACCACCGCATTTGTCACGATGATCAACGTTTGGTTGTTGTTGATCCCCAGCGTGTCCCCTGCATCCACGGTCACGCCGTCGACCGTCGCGTTTTGGTTGAGCGACACGATGGAAGCGCCGGCCTTTCCCCCGTCGATCCGCACCAGATAGGTATCGGCTCCATTGTGGGGAATGGCGGCGGGAGTCCAATTGCCGGGGATATTCCAGTTTCCGCTTCCGCCATTCCACGTGGCCTCAAGTTGGGCTGCCTGCATGGCCACGGGGGAGATCATCATCCCCGCACCCGCAAGGGCAACAACCACCCTGCGCAAGCCTCTCCGCGCACAGTCTCCCATCGTCTCGTCCTCCGAATATATTGATCGTGCAAAGAAACAGCATCCAAATTTGTAACAGTCATGTTCATGGCCCGTCAATCGAAGTCGCCCCCCCGGAAAGCCAAACTTGGGCCCCGACACGCCATCGGATACCCGAGAGGGCCTGCTCAAAGAGTTGAATATTCGAGACCAAGACAGGGGGACACCAGGGATCGGTCTCCCCTCCATGGGATCATGACCGAACGCAACCGTCCACACCCCGATGACTTGCCTGCCGAGGCCTAGAAGCCCCGCTCGACCAGCGGCGGGAACCCCGTGTTCCCACCACGATGGATCCAGTCGTTTCCCGGGCGTCCCACCGGGTGACTGGCTTCCGGAGGACTGGGCCGGTCCGGACGATCATGGGGCGGGCGCGGCGGACGAGGACGCCAACCCGGCCTGCCCCACCCCGGTCCGCCCCAGACGGGTCCACCCCAACTGTTTACCTGCCAGACATGTTCAACCTGGAGAGTCGTGGTCTCCTCCTGCTCGCGCTGACGGGCCTCCGCCAACAGCGCCTCGCGCTCGGCGGCGCCCCTGGCGCGCAACTCCTGCAATTCAGCGCGCAGCCGTTCATCCTCCCGGGCGGCATCCTCACGGTCCCTGACCAGCGCCAAGTGCGTCTCCAACGCGCGCCGCGTCGGCGCGGGAGGCTCCGGATTCAGGTTGGGTTCGCCCTCCTCGCTCCAGGTCCGAATGCGGCGCA
>CAYTRP010000684.1:1032-1804 GCA_964440195.1 uncultured Candidatus Sumerlaeota bacterium | reverse complement strand
GTTGGATTTCCCGTGAAGACATTCTGGAGGAGATCGTCGGCGAGGTCGGTGACGAGTACGAGCATCCCAAGAGCATGGTCGAGCGCGTCGGCAACGCCTACGTGGTGGATGCCTCCATGAACCTGGATGACGTCCGCAACGAGGTCGGGCTGGATCTCCCGAGGCGAAACTACGACACGATAGCGGGATGGATCTATTCGCGATTGGGGCGCGCGCCGAGGCGCGGCGAGGTCTTTGAGGAGAGCGGATGGAAGGTCGTCGTCGCCAATGTGGCCGGTCATCGAATTTCAAACGTGCGCCTGCTTCCGCCCACCGAAGTCGAGAGCCAGGATGAAAGCGGGGCATGACCATTGACCGGGCAAACCATCAAGCAGTGGTTCTGGGACTGCTACGATCATCTGGGGCGGCTGCTCGTCGCCAATCTTCTGCTCTTCCTTGTCTTGTTTCCGGTTCTGGCGGCGATGCAGGCCCTGACAGGCCCTCTCGTTGGAGCGGAGTCCGGTCCCCTTGAACTGGGCATCGCGGCGGTCCTCGCGGGCCTGTTGGCGAGTCTCTTCTGCGCCGCATGGCTCGGCGGGCTCCTGCACTTTGGCCAGCTCGTGAGTGCAGAGAAGGATCCGCCGCTTCGCGCCGTCCTCGACGGCATCTGGCGGCACTACCGTGGAATGCTGGTCTTCGTGCTGCTCATCGCCGCGGGGTTCGGACTGCTCGCCCTGAACGTCTGGTTCTACTTCTTCAGTGGCCAGTTGCCGGGAGCGCTGGCGGTCCCCGG
>CAYTRP010000684.1:0-1022 GCA_964440195.1 uncultured Candidatus Sumerlaeota bacterium | reverse complement strand
GGGAAAATGGCCCATGCCTAAAAGCCGCAGCATGAGAATTTCCGAGCTTGCCAATCCGAACCGCTTCCAGCGGCTGGCGCGATGGATGATCCCGCTGTTCGCGATGATCGTCATGCATGCCATCCCCCACTTCGTCCGTGCACGCTCGGGCATGTGGCGCGCGCTCCGCTTCGGCTTTCTGGTCACGATGAAGTATCCCGGGCTGACCTTCTCGATCCTGCTGTTCCTTGCAAGCCTGTGGATCATCGGTGCCGCGCTCAAGTTCGCGGGCATCTTTCTCTTCGCCTTTAGTGGCACGGCGATGTTGCTCAACAGCCTCCACGACGTGCTGCTGGACACCGAGGAGCGGGCGGAGAACCTGCGGGAAGCCCGGAAGGCAAACGGCCCCTCCAAGCCCGCCAGTTGGAAGGAACTGCGCGCCATCGAGAACGAGACGGAAGAGGAGCGGATGCGCCGCTCGCGATACGAGCGAACCTTTCGCGATCTCGTTCGCCCGTGGGAGTCCTAGACAGCGTGCCCCATCACGCGCGCCATGGGCGAATCGGGAAACCGCACACCCGTTAGATCAACCGTAGAGCGGGCCATAGGCGGCACATGCCCGGAAGTCGGCGCTCATCGCGTCCCCGGTCCCAAAGGCACTCCATGCAGAGGGGCGGAAGAGGCGGTCCTCCGGTACATTGTGCATGTAGACGGGGATGCGCAGCATTGCCGCGAGGCTGATGAGATCCGCGCCGACATGCCCGGGGCAAAGTGAGCAGTGATTGGAGCCCCAGTTGCCCATGACGCTGTAAACGTCCCGGAAGGCGCCTCCACCGGCCGTTCGCGGCACGAAATATGTGGTGGGCCAGGTGGGATTGGTTCGCTCGTCTATCGATGCATGGACGTGGTCCGGCAGATCGATGGTGGTTCCTTCGGCGATCTGGAGGGCCGGTCCCAAGCCATCAATAATGTTCAGACGCACGATGGTCGAGGCCATGCCGCCGCGCGTGCGGAAGCGCGTGGAATAGCCCCCTCCGCGAAAG
>CAYTRP010000683.1:623-1808 GCA_964440195.1 uncultured Candidatus Sumerlaeota bacterium | reverse complement strand
TGGAGTGAAGGGCTTGTGCATGTGACTGAGAAGCTCCTGTACAAGTCCGTTCAGTGCAGCCTGCCGAAGCGCTTGTCGAGTTCGTGCCGCGTCAGACAATGAATCGTTGGGCGCCCATGGGGGCAGGTGAACGAAAGCCGGTGTACCCGCATCAGTCGCAGGAGTTCGCGCATCTCGGGAATCGACAATGCCTGCCCTCCCCGGATGGAACCGTGGCACGCCGCCCGGATCAGGAGACGATCCCGGAGCGCGTCGACGGATTCCTGTCCTCGCTGCTCCTCGAAGTCATCCACCAGATCCAGCAGGATTGCCACCGGATCGAGTCGATGAAGATCAGCCGGAACGGAACGAACGATGAAGGTCCTGCCGCCAAATGGCTCGACGTCAAACCCCAATTCGGCCAGACGGGGAGCGAGGCGGCCAAGGAGTGCGGACTGCGAGGCTCCCAACTCGATGGTGGGCGGGACGAGCAGCATCTGCGATTCTCCACCGGGGCGCAGGGACGCGGAAAATTCAAGGTACTTCAACCGCTCGTGTGCCGCATGTTGGTCGATCAGCAACAGGTCATCGCCAAAGCGGGCGACAATGTAGGTGAGCGCCACCTGGCCAAGGGGCTCCGGGTCATAAGGCCTGTCCCAGAACTCGTGGTTGGGCGTCTCGCCGGGACCTGCCGCAACGGGCTCAAGGCGTCGCCCGCTCGATGCCGGTTGCAGCAGTGTCGACTCGGGGTCCGCGTCCCTCGCCGCGGGATGCTCGAGTGCCAGGCCAACCCAGTCCGCTTGCCGCTCGGACTGCTGCTTGCGTTGAAACGCCCGCTCCACGAGGGCTTGCGGCGAACTGAAGAACCCGGGGAGCGGCGACGATTCGACGGGAATGACGGACGCGGGTCCGCCGGACGGAATCATGGGTTCCGGTCGTTCTCCGGTCAGGGACAAGACCGGCGCTCCAACACCCGACTCCAGTGCCAGGCGAACTCCTTCGTAGCAGGTCCCCGCGATGCTCCGCTCGCTGCGGAACCGCACTTCTTCCTTCGTGGGATGAACGTTCACATCCACTTCGCCGCCGGGTACCGTGACAAAAAGCGCAAAGACAGGAAATCGACCGGTCATCAAGTATCCCCGGCAGGCTTGCTCGATGGCCGAGGAGATGGGCTTGCTTGAAAAGGGGCGCCCATTAACGAACAGG
>CAYTRP010000683.1:0-613 GCA_964440195.1 uncultured Candidatus Sumerlaeota bacterium | reverse complement strand
GGTATTCATAACGCCGGTCGCCCCGGCTGGTTTCGGCGGGAGGTGCAATGACGCCCTCGACCCGGCAATCGGGGCGCTCGTGGCCAATCATGAGCAACTGCCCGGGAAGACGCGAACCGAGCAGGTCCGCGAATCGCGCGGCAACGTCCTGCCCGGCAGCAAACTGGACGGCGGTCTCGCCGGCGCGCGAAACTCGAAAGCCGGCGCGCGATGCCGCAAGCGCCTGCCGGACGACTGTCTGGACGACGGCATTCCACTCGCCCGTCGGACTCTTGAGAAACTTGCGGCGGGCGGGTGTGTTGTAGAAAAGGTCCCGAACATGAATGCGGGTCCCGGCCGGGCAGCCCGCGGATTCGATGCGCTCGATGGCCCCCCCCTCCACAAGGATGCGCGTTCCCGCGGGGTTGTCATGCGGGCGGGTGAGGATCTCCATGCGGCTCACTGATGCAATGGAAGGGAGTGCCTCGCCCCGAAAGCCTCGCGTGGCGAGTTGCATGAGGTCCTCGGTCGTGCGAATCTTCGAGGTGGCGTGCCGCTGCAGTGCCAGTTCGGCATCGTCGCGCCCCATTCCCATCCCGTCGTCGGCGATTTCCAGGTCGAGCATGGAATCGGA
>CAYTRP010000682.1:0-1812 GCA_964440195.1 uncultured Candidatus Sumerlaeota bacterium | reverse complement strand
TCCACGGCGACACGTTCACGATCAATAAGAAGTGGCTGAAGGAATTGTGCGACCGGATTACGGATGCGAAACTGGATATACACTGGGGCTGCAACAGCCGGGTCGATACCATCGACGACGAGCGGGCGCAGTGGATGAAGCGCGCGGGGTGTTGGGTGGTGGCGTTCGGCATCGAGCACGGCGACCAGACGCTGCTCGACAAGATGAAGAAGAACGCCACCGTGGAGCAGGCCCGCGAGGCCGTTGCCTGCTGCAAGCGCAACGGCCTGCGCGTCCACGCCTTCATGGTGATCGGCCTGCCTTGGGAAACGGTGGAGACGCTGGAGACAACGTACCGGTTCCTCCAGGAGTTGGACCCTGACTTCTTCGACTTCAACCTGGCCACTCCCCTGCCGGGAACGGAACTGCACGAGATTGCGTTGCGCGAAGGGCTCTTCGAGGCGTCCTACGACCCGGCGCGGGCCGGATACGCGACCGGCGGCATCCGCACCCTCTCGGGGATGAGCAGCGAACACTTGGCGAAATGGCGGCGGGAACGGCTGCTGAAGATGTACCTGCGCCCCCGCTATATCGCCCGGATGCTGGCCCGCGCGGGAAGTCCCCGCAACACGCTGCAATACGTCAAGGCGGGGACCAAACGCCTGCGCCAGCTCATGACCCGCCCGGCGGCGTAGTTTCGGCAGGGTCCAGTTGCCAAGTCCTAATCCCTCCCAAGGGCCGACATGGCCCATGGGAGCCCGATTTCCGGAACTCCGCCCGACCATATTCCTGCATCCTTGCCTTGACCGTGGGCACGCCGGGGGCGACGTTGGCAGACAGGCTCGGCAAGGCTGACATGGATCTTGCCTTGCGTCTGATCATCGGCAACATCCTCCGGGAACCGTTGCCGGAAAACGAATCGCAGGGGATGCCTCTCGCCGCATGAATAGTTTCCGCTCCATCACCATTTGGATCATCATCATCGTCGCCTGCGTGCTCGTTGCCATGCGGGTCATGGAGCGTGATCGAGGCATTGAGATCAACCTCTCGCAATTCATGGAAATTGCGCGCCTCAACACCGAATTCGACGAGGATGGCAAGCCAGCCGGCAATCGAGCGTTCATCGGCGAACTGACTGACAGGGGGGCGCGCATCGAGGGCAAGCTTGCCCTTGGGGAGATTCGCGACACGCTTCCCTCGGCCGTCACGGATCGCCTCAAGGCGCTGCCGCCCGACGCCTCGACCGAGGAGGTTGCCTTCAGCACGCGCTACCTCGATGGACAATCCGAGTTCATCGTCGAGCGCATGGAAATGTTCGGGGTCACGTCCTACAATCCCGACCCACAAAACAATTTCCTGCCCCAACTGCTGATCTCGCTCCTGATCCCCGTGGTGCTGATCGTTGCACTGTGGCTCTTCTTCATTCGCCAGGTTCAGAGCAGCGGCAACAAGGCGATGTCGTTTGGCAAATCGCGCGCGAAGCTGATTGCCGAAGGACAGGTGAAGGTCTCCTTCGACGACGTTGCGGGCGTGGACGAGGCAAAGGAAGAACTGCGGGAGGTCGTCGACTTCCTGAAGGACCCGAAGAAGTTCAGCCGTCTCGGCGGACGAATCCCGAAGGGGGTCTTGCTCTACGGCCCCCCGGGAACTGGCAAGACCCTGCTCGCGAAGGCCGTCGCCGGCGAAGCCAATGTCCCGTTCTTCTCCATCTCCGGTTCCGACTTTGTCGAGATGTTCGTGGGTGTCGGCGCCAGCCGTGTGCGCGACCTGTTTGAGCAGGCGAAGAAGAGCAAGCCCTGCCTGATCTTCATCGACGAAATCGACGCGGTCGGG
>CAYTRP010000681.1:0-1818 GCA_964440195.1 uncultured Candidatus Sumerlaeota bacterium | reverse complement strand
GGACGTTGCCCCCATCAAGGTTTGCCCGGCGGACAGCCTCGACGGCCACATTCAGGGCTTGCGGATCCTCGACGATCTGCTGCGGCGTCAGGCGGTTCGCGTTGCTTTGATCCGGCAGCGAGCGCCCGGGGCCCCAGGGCTCGATGATCATCGCCTCCTGTTGCCGCTGGCCTTGCAGCCAGCCCGGGTCCGTGCGCAGGGCCTCCGCCCCGCCCGAAAGCGCCCGGTCGTAGCGTTCGCGGCGCGAGGGGTCGCGGTTGATCGAGTCCACCGCGCCACGGAGGAGTTGGCGGGTGCGCGACGAATCCGGATTGGCGAGGGCCTCGTTGGCCTCCCGCTCGCCATAGGCCGCCGCGAGCGCCGCGCGAGACTCGGAAGGCCCCAGATTCGCGGTAAGCGGAAGGGGGGCTTCCGCGAACTCCACGGCAAGGCGTCCGGCCTGCGCGTTGCGGGTCAGGTCTCCGTTTCCGATAACCTCGACGGCCGCGTTCATCACGTCGCCCGCGCCCTCCATCGGCGGAGCCGTCTGAGTCATTTGTCGGAGCTGACCCGTTGCGGTTGCTGGCGGGCCGGAAGATGGTTGCTGGCTAAGTTCAAGCGCCCAGTCCATCCCGGAGAGCGCCGGGTTGTTTTCCTGGGCCTTGGGGGGCTGGGGCAGGGGCTCGACGACCATGGCGGAATCTTCCTGGGCTTCCGGCTCCACGAATTCCACGGGGATTTGACCCAGCTTATCCGGATTGTTATCGCGCCACTCGCGGGCTTTTTCGGGATTATAGGGACTCATGGACTGGAACCAACGAAAAAGCTCGGACTCGCCCACTTCCCGAGAAGGCTGTTTGGGAACCCTTTCTCCCTCCCTTATTTTTTGGCGAAGGTCATGGTAGGTTCTCCAATCGCTCCTCGAACGAGGACGCGGCAATTCGTCTACCGATCGGTAGTAATTGTCGGTAGCTGGAGCGTTGGCCCCAGGGGGCGTCTCCTTCCACGCGCGCATGGCGTCGGCATAAGGATCGATTTCAACCGGCCCCAACTCCATCGTCTCCGGCGTGTCGGGAAACTCCACCGGCGACACTGCCATCCTGCGGCGGCGCGCCTCTTCCGCCTCTTTTGTCGCGGCGACCTGCCTTGCGAGATCTTCGCGGGTGATGCGAGCTGGGGTCATGCGTGGCTGTGTCGGCATGTCAGTAGGCCTTCATTGCGGCAAGAATCGCGTCGCGTTTGTCCTGCCAGGCCTTGAACGCGGCCTGGTATTGTGTGGCTTGCGACCAGGTCATGATGGGAGCGGGAGCGCCAGGGCGGCCCCGCGAGAGATTGATGTAGTCCCGAACCAACCTGTCCCTCTTGCCGATGGCCTCCTTCTGCATGGCGATGGCCTCCGCCTGTTGCTGGCGGCCAATGTAGCGGTCCATCGAGTCTTCATTGAATTGCCTGCGCGCCATGTCGGCGCTGAAAACGGTCGATGCCGCGTCCAGTCGCCGTCCCGCGTTGCGCTCGTCGTGCCCCGTCAGCCAGCGCCGGTGCTCCATCGCCCGTTCCTGCCCCATGCGGTAGCCGTCGGACGCGCCGGCCATCGCCATCATCTCGCCGCGAGCCCGGGAACCCTCTCCCCCGCTTCTGATTGCATTGGCTCGCGCCCGTTCGCCCATGCGCATCCCGGCGGTGGCGTCCGCATCCGCCAGGTTGCGCACCTGCGGGTCGTCGTGGGTTCGGGCCTCGACGTTCCAGGCTCCCTCGCGCAGGTAGCTGGCAAGGTCGCCGTAGCCCTCGATAGAGGTGCGGGACAAGTCGTGGTAGGCCGGTTCGGCGGTACCCTTGAAG
>CAYTRP010000680.1:0-1819 GCA_964440195.1 uncultured Candidatus Sumerlaeota bacterium | reverse complement strand
GATTGCGAGCGCCGCCACGTCCGACGGGATGAACGCCATGACCGCCGCGCCGGTGAAGAGGATGAAGACCTCGGCGAGCTTTGTCGCGCGGATGACGCCGCGCTTGGCAAAGCGGTCGGCCATCTCTCCGGCAAACAGGGACAGAAACACCCACGGCAGCGTGTAGAACAGACCGATCAGCGTGCGGTACACGTCCGGGGATTGTCCGACCCGCGCGGCATAGGCACCCAGGTAGATCCACACCATCAGCCGGAACGCATTGTCGGCCAGGTTGGTTTGGAACACGGTGATGGCGAGCGGGACAACCACGCGCTTGCGCATCATCATCCGGTGTTGGGTATGGGGCATTCGAGTTCCCGGGAGCGAGTCGACGCCGAGTGGAATCCCCGCGGGCCGACGGTGCAAGCCATGAGAGGGGCGGGAAGATCGGCCTCCCCTTCCCTCCCGGCGGCCCGGGGTCACGCGAGCGGTTTGTCCCGTGGGTTCCGCCGTCGCTTCTCCGGAACCGTCCCCTCGGCCAGATAGCGGGCGATGTCGCGCTGTGTCGTGGAGGCAGGGTGGTGCAACCATTCGGCGGGAAGCAGCCATTCGGCGCGCTGGGCGTCCTGCGGGCGGATGAGGGGCTCGCCCGGCGCGACGAGGTCCACCTGCCACACGGCGAGGTCGATGCGCCGCCGCATGACCGTGTGCGCGAGACGCAGCAGCGGCCGCGTTGCCTTCACCTCGAGGGCCACGCGCTCGCGCATGACGCGCACGACGGCGTCGCGCGAGTCTTCCCCTTCGCGCGCGGTGTCGCGCGGGACTTCCCACATGCTCGCAAAGGAACCCCGATGCGGGCGCTGCACCACGAGCAGGTGCTCGCCCCGGCGAAGCACCGCGGCCACTTCGCGCACGGATTCCATCGGGGCCTTGGGCGATTTCACCGGATACTGCTCGGGCCGCAACGTGGCGCGCGCGCGGCACACCGATCCGGCGGGGCACGAGGGACATTGCGGCGCGCGCGGCAGGCACACGGTCGCGCCCAGTTCCATCATTGCCTGGTTCCAGTCCCCGGGTCGCCCCTCGGCCAACATCGCCTGCGCCCGATCCCACAAGCGGCGCTTGGCACCGGGCGCGCGCACATCCTCGCCGATGCACTCCAACCGCGCGAGCACGCGCTCGACGTTTGCATCGAGCGCCGCGACCGGTTCGCCAAAGGCAATGCTGGCAACGGCCGCGGCGGTGTAGCGTCCCATGCCCGGCAGCGCCAGCAGCAGCTCGAACGTGCGCGGCATCTCGCCATTCAATTCCGTCATGATGCGGCGCGCGGCCGCGTGCAGGTTGCGCGCGCGAGCGTAATACCCGAGGCCCGACCACTCGGCGACCACATCCGCCTCGGGCGCGGAGGCAAGGGCGTGCACCGTCGGAAAGCGCGCGAGGAAGCGTTCCCAGCGCGGGCCCGCCGTCGCCACGGTCGTTTGCTGCAACATGACCTCGGAAACCCAGATGGCATAAGGATCCGTGGTGCGTCGCCATGGCAGGTCCCGGCGGCGCGCGTCGTACCAGTGGAGCAATGCCTGGCGCAGGCGCGCGATTTCCTGGCGGCCAAGGGGCGAACTCATCCGCGCGTTCCGGGGACTGCGGGGGATTCAGGCATCATGACGGGATTCGGCGGCGACTCAACTGACGGTCGTGCCGCTGTGGGCGCGCTTGATCATGTGCAGCATGAAGTGCAGCTTGAACTGCATCTCGCGCCATTCCGACTCGACACTTGAATCGGCCACGATGGCGCCGCCGGCATGGTGGTGGATGCGCCCATCGTCAAAGAGCGTGGACGTGC
>CAYTRP010000679.1:949-1822 GCA_964440195.1 uncultured Candidatus Sumerlaeota bacterium | reverse complement strand
TCCCCGTCCGCCTTGAGTGCCGTCTGGTTCTGCCCGACGATGCCGATCCCCAGTGGCTTATTCCCGGTTTGTTTTACGGGACGAACAGAGCGGCGAATTCGGAACGGCTCTATCCCGGGTATTCGGAGATCAAGAGAGACCCGAAGCGTTTCTGGGCCAATCACTGGAGTTTTCGCAGTGACCGTGCCTCGCTGCCGGTCATCCTCTGCACGACGTTCTCGGGCACGGCGTTCCTTGCGGTGGAGGAGATGTCGGGTTTTGCCGCGCATGATTCGTATGGCGCCACGCTGACTTCCGTCGGCCTGAGCGGCGAGGACGGGCGCCTGATGATGACGGCGTCCCTGCCTGCCGTTGAGGAACCCGTCCGTGCCTTGTCCTCGTCGGGGGATACTTCTCCCGTCCTTGGGAGTTTCCTTCTGGAGAGGGGACACCCGCTTCAGTGGCGTCTGGAGTTGGGGCTGATACCCGGTGAGGCAACCCAGAGGGACAAGGTGCTCAGGGCGCTGTATTACGACCGTTGGTCGCGGCATCCGCTTCGTCCGAAAGTCAGCAGCCTCGAAGCGGAGCGGCTGGCCGTGGATGGGCTTTCCGACTGGCACCTTGACAAGGATCGAAAGCTTCTGCGGGAACGCTCGCTGGGCGAACGCGATGAGGTCGATGCGCGCCCTTTTCGTGTCGGCGAGCGCAACGGCGTGTTTCCCGCGTATGTCCTGCTGTGGTTTGGACGCGACCGCAAGGAATCGGGTCCTGTGCGCATTGCCCACGAATTGCTGGATGCGATCGGCACGTGCCTCGCCCCGTGCGGTTCCTTCTACGAGGATTTTGGCGAGCCCGCGGCTCACACCGATGGTGCGAGGACGGCCCGGTTGGTCC
>CAYTRP010000679.1:0-939 GCA_964440195.1 uncultured Candidatus Sumerlaeota bacterium | reverse complement strand
CGCGCGGCCAGTTGCGGAGGCCGTCTTGTTCCTGGTCCGTGCCCTGAGACTCGAAATTCAGGCTCATACGGCGCATCCGCTGTGGTCGGCCGCGGTTGTGTCGAATCTCGACTTCATTGTCTCGGCCCAGCGCGAGGATGGCGCGTTTCCCTCCGCGTGGAACGCGGAGACCGGCCATCCCTCCAGTTGGGAGGGTTGCGACGGGATAGCGTGGATTGCCTCGCTGGCGGCCGCGGGACAGGTGACTGCTTCCCATGTCTGGTTGGATGCCGCCCGCCGGGGTGCTCTTTACTACCGCCATGCCATCGAGGAGTCGTTCCTGACGGGTGCCCTCGAAGATCACGAGGGAGTGCCGACGTGTGCGGCCGCGCATTGGGCCGTGATCTCGTACATCCTGTTGTACGAGGCGGATCACGATCCGGCTTGGCTGGATCTGGCCCGTCGTGCCGCCGACATCGCGCTGACGTGGCGCCTGGCGTACAACATCGACTTTGCCCCCGCTTCCATGCTCGCCCAATCCGGGATTTCCACGTTTGGGGGCGACATCCTGTCCGTGACCTCTCCGCTGGTTGGCCCGTGGGGACTGATCAGCTACGCGGAGATGATCCGCCTGTCGGCGCTGACGGAGGACGAGTATTACGAGCAACGCGCGCGCGAGGGACGCGTGTACGCGAGCCAATTGCTCGCGCGCGCGGATGGCGAATTCAATCTCCGCCGAGGCCAGACGCTTGGCCCGATCTCGTGCACGGATGGCATCCTTCCCAAGGGGCTGGCCTGCAAGGAGAGCCTTGTGTTGATCAATGCGCTCACGGCCTATGTGGAGCTGATCGAGCGCAACCAACTGATCTCCCGCGAGGCGCTGTCGGGCGATCGCGAGAGCGTCGTGGAGATGGCGCAGCGCGCCTCCTCGGTCACCTTGACTCCCGACCTGTCGTTTCC
>CAYTRP010000678.1:0-1829 GCA_964440195.1 uncultured Candidatus Sumerlaeota bacterium | reverse complement strand
CCCCGCGAGCCACCCTCGGGCTCGCGGGGCCTTGTCGTCGATTGCCTGTGCGCGTTCGAATCGCTCGCGTGCCTGGGGAAGCAACCCCGCCGTCAGGTCAAGGTCGCCCAACTCGCACAGGACATCATAGTTCTGGGCGTTGAGTTGCAACTCGCGCTCGAGGTGGCGCCTTGCCTCGATGGCCATTCCCTGGCGCAGGTAGGCCATCGCGAGCAATTGGTTCAGTTCCCGGCGACGCGGCTCCTGCTCGGTCAGGAGCTTCAGGGTGCTCGCGGCCTCCTCGTAGCGCCTCAATTCCATCAGGTTCTTCGCGAGAAGCAGGCCCGCATCGAGGCTGCGGCCATTGATGGCAAGGGCCTCCTGCGCGGAACGCACGGCCAGCTCGCGCCTCGCCGGCTCGCAACTCCGGCCAAACGAGACGAGCGAATCCACCAAGAGCGATTGCAGGTCCGGGCGGAATTGAGGATTCGACTGGTGAACCACGCGCAGGAAGCGAACCGCGTTTGCCTGGTCCCCCAACTCGCGGTAGAGACGCCCCATCGCATAGCCCACCCGGTTGCGTTCTTCGGTCGAGAGGTCATCCCCTGCCGTGCTAATGGCCCGGCGGAACAGGGAGACGGCCTCCTCCCTCTTCAGCGGATTGCGGCCCAGTACCTCCGCCAGGCTTATCTGCACCAGGTGATTGTCGGGGTCCAGCCCGGAAGCCTCGCGCAACAGGCGCTCGGCCTGGAGGAAATTGACGGCATCCACCTGACGGCCGGCCTGCTGCGACAGCACCAACGCAAGAAGTTGGCGCGCTTCCCCGAGAGATCCCGGATCATCCTCGGGGATGTCGGCAATGATGCTCCGAAGGCGCCTCTCCGCCTCGTCCACTCGCCCGGCATTCATGTTTTCCCGGGCAATGCCCAGGCGGGCGGCGAATTGGGCGGAGGCACGCGGAGCCATCTCCTCCCTCAATTCGGCAATGCGCCCGCGAAGTTGCTCCTCGTTTCCCCCCGCCGCGATCGCCTTCTCAAGTTCGGCGATTGCCTCCGCATAGCGCTCCCCATTCAGCGCGACCTCGGCCATCCGCTCGTGATAGGCGTGCGCCGGTTGGCGCTCGGCGCGCACCACGCTCGACTTGGGAATGTTCAGCTCGATTCTCTGAAGCGTCTCAAAGCGGTAATTGTCGCCGGAATCCTCCAGAATGCGGCCCTCCATCCGGGTTCCGCCCTGCATTTCAAGGATATCGCACGGTGCTCCCTTGGGGACGAGCAACAAACCGGCTCCAAGCGCTGACGCCAGGGCGACCCGCCCCGCGCCGTGACCGCATTTGCCCATCCAAGACCAACGTGCCATGTCGGGATCCCTGTCAGGCTTCCGTGAGATGTCCGAAAACCGCCGCACAACATACTCAAGACAACATGAGTGTTTGGAGGGAGTCGCGCAGAGTCAAACCTGAAATGTTGCATCCGTGCAACGCGGTGACCGCGAAGATCTCCGCCGAGAATGGGCTTTTGTCGCCGCGCCGGATCCATCAACAAATCCAGGAAACGAGCTATTGACACCCGCGCTCCTTGTGTTGATGCTCCTTGCCCCTGCAGCAATGCAGGTTTTGACGCGGGGTGGAGCAGTTGGTAGCTCGTTGGGCTCATAACCCAAAGGTCGTCGGTTCGAATCCGGCCCCCGCTACCACCGAAAGTCCTCCGGCCCACGAACCTCGAAAGAGTCCGTGGGCCGGTTTTCCGTCCGGCGATCTTGTCAAAAGCAGCACCGTCCCCGTGTCAGGGTAGCTCAGGTGGTTAGAGCGAGGGACTCATAACCCCTAGGTCGGCGGTTCGAATCCGCCC
>CAYTRP010000677.1:0-1838 GCA_964440195.1 uncultured Candidatus Sumerlaeota bacterium | reverse complement strand
GCCCCTTGCGGCATCCTTCGGCTACAACGGCACCCTCATCACCGCCGCGACACTTCTCATGTTCCTCGGCGCCACCGGCAAGTCGGCCCAGATTCCCCTCTTCACCTGGCTCCCCGATGCCATGGCGGGCCCCACGCCCGTGTCCGCGCTCATCCATGCCGCCACCATGGTCACCGCCGGCGTTTACATGGTCTCCCGCCTCAATATCGCCTACTTCCTCGCCCCGGACACCCTCGCCATCATCGCCATCATCGGCGCCGCCACGGCCTTCGCCGCCGCCACCATGGCCATGACCCAGCGCGGCATCAAGAAGGTCCTCGCCTACTCCACCGTCTCCCAACTCGGCTTCATGTTCCTCGGCCTCGGCGTGGGGGCCATGGCAGGCGGTATATTCCACGTCTTCACGCACGCCTTCTTCAAGGCGGCCCTCTTCTTGGGCGCAGGCTCCGTCATCCACGCTCTCCACCACGAGGAAGACATCCACAAGATGGGCGGCCTGGCCAAGTACATGCCCTACACGGCCATTGCCTTCTTCCTCGGCGTTCTCGCCATCGCGGGCGTCCCGCTCACCTCGGGCTTTTTCTCCAAGGATGAAATCCTCTTCAGCGCCTATGTCGCGGCAGGGGATCAGACCCCCATCCTATGGATCGTCGGCGTCGTCACCGCCATGCTCACTTCGATCTACATGGGGCGCCTCTTCCTGCTCACCTTCTGGGGCGAGGAGCGCCTCGACCACCACGCCAAGGAACACGTCCACGAAGCCCCCGCCAACATGTGGGTTCCCGTCATGCTGCTTGCAATCCTCGGGATCGTCGTCGGCTTCCTGAATGTCCCCACGGGTCTTGGTGGGGGAGCCCACTTCCACCACTTCCTCGCGCCCGTCGTTGATCGAGGCGCGGAACTCGTCGCCTCGCGCCAGTACGGCGTGACCTTCGATCATGCCGCCGGGCAGGAAGCCGCCGGACCCCTCGTCGTCGCCGACGCCATCGGGCAGAGCTTCATGTTCACCAAGGAAGACAAGGCCACCGAGTCCCGCCTCGCGGTCGTTTCCGGTATCCTTGCCCTCTTCGGGCTCGCCGTTTCCTACATCTTCTTCGGATCGGGCCTGACCAGTCTCGCCCGCAACACCCGCAAGGCTTTCCAGCCCCTCTTCGGCGTCTCCTACAATCGCTGGTGGTGGGACGACTTCTACAACGCCGTCTTCAAGGACGGCACCATGCGCTTCGCCAAGGGCGTTTGGGTCGCCGACGTGCGCCTCATCGACGGCATCGTCAACGGCGTTGGCACTGTTTCCCAGACGCTTGGCGGATGGCTTCGCCGCGTGCAGTCCGGTCAGGTGCAAATGTACGGCCTCGTGATGCTCATCGGGCTCCTTTCCTTCATGATCTACTTTGCCATCGGCCTCCACAACTTCATCGAAGCCGTCGAGCAACCGGAAGCGGCGACCACCACCCCCGCCGCCGAAGTCACCACCATATCCTCGGACAGCACGCCCGAGATCATCGCCAGCCGCTAAGAGACGGAGAGTCCGCCGGATGCTTCTGACAGCCCTGATCTTCTCCCCATTTGTCCTCATCGTGCTCGCGGCCATCGTCCTTCCGGGCAGGCTGATGAAGTACGCCGCCCTCGCCACGGCCCTGATCAACCTGCTCATCGCCGGATATTGCGCCTCCGTCTTCCCATGGACACCGGACCCCAACGCCAGCCGTCACGTCGAGATGTTCGGAACGGCCATCGAATCCGACTTCGCCAACGCGCTTCGCTTCCATGTCGAGTGGCCCCTCCTCCAGGCATTCCAGATCAGCTACACGGTTGGCGTCGACCATCTCGCCATGCTG
>CAYTRP010000676.1:0-1843 GCA_964440195.1 uncultured Candidatus Sumerlaeota bacterium | reverse complement strand
TCCACTGGCAGGAAGATGGTGCGTGGCTGGGGTATCTGGAGGAGTTTCCTGATTACTGGACGCAGGGTGAATCCTTCGATGACCTGCTTGCCCATCTCAAAGACCTTTACCTCGACCTTGCCCAGTGAAGCTTTGGGCTGCAAACTGATACGTCACGGGTCACGGCGGCAAACACGATTGGTATCGGAATCCACGAACGGGTATGTCTCAACCGGTGCCACGACACCGAGAAATCAAGGAACATCTGGCTCGCCAGATCATTCGGATGCTTGGCAACTCTGACGATGAAAAGGGTGAGATCAAGCAATAAGGATCGCTCATGCTCACGAAAATACGTTCCCGATGGGCCAAGTGGTTGATCAGGGGGATCGCCCTCTATCTACTCTGCTGGGCAGTCACCTGGGCGTTGGCTCCAGCGGCTCTGAATCGCTGGTGGGCAGAGCATCACCGGCCCACCACGCGAGACATTCGGGGGAACGAGGAACCGGTCGAGTTTCGTACCGGAGTGCCGTTCAAGGGAGAGAAGTTCGAATACGGACCGGACTTCACACCCCCAAGGAAAATGGTGGTGCTGTATTGGGAAGCCCTGGTGTCCAGCCCCCTTTGTGGTGGCCTCCGAAGTGGCCCGGATCGATGGGCCGTTGTCTGGCTTCGCGGGAACTGTTTACTTCATCTGGACGCCCTTCGGTCTCATTTATGTTGCCGAAGATTCGGTATGGGTGTCGTAGAAAATGGCGGATATCGAGATCATTTTCCAGGACTGCACGCTAAATCGAGTGACGAAATGGCTTGATACGGTAGCTGGTCCCATTGGCTCGCCATCGGAAGCGGGGATCTCCTTGGCATATGCTACGCGTCTTGGCTCGGTGATTGTGCAGCCGGGTATGGGAAGGCCAGGCATCGGCGTTTGGTTTCGATCGACTGAGCTGCCGTGGGCATCGTGCATAGCCTGTGCGCGGCAAGCATGTAGTGTGAAGCTGGGTGGTACGGTATTGCACTGAAATCGGCATTCAATCACTCTTCAATAACAAATATGTTTGGTGCATTCCGCCATATGAGGGTGTTGTTGTGGAAGCCTTTCCCTTTACCGATGAAGAATGGGATCCCCTGAAGGAGTTGGCTTCGTTAATTCTGAATGCCAGCATAAGAGTCGAAGACCCCGTATTGGCGGCGTCGCTCAGACTCGACATGCTCGATCGGCTAGAGGTTCTTCGAGAACGTCATGGAGATCATCCGGTGTTGCTGGAGACGATGGCCGACTATACCGATCATCTGCCGGAACAGGTCGCGTTGTATCGACGCGCGGCGCAACTGGCAGAAGCACACCATTTGCCGACGTTGAGTATTCGGCTGTCGTTTGTCTTTGCGTTAATCGAATTGGACCAACCGATGGCCGCCCTCGAGGAATTGCGGGCATGTGGAGACGAGGCGGCCAAGGGGAATGAGAACGATCAGAAAGGCTGGCTGAACCAATTGGAGATGGTGATTTATGAAGGAAAATGGGACATCCTGTATCAACGGGCCGCAGAGATCGCCAGGATGTTTGCACTGCCCGTCCTCCGCATTCGGCTTTTATATGTGCGATTTCAGTTAAATGAGAACAATCCGAGTGCCGCACGCGAGGAGTTGCGGCGATGCAAGAGTGAAGTGTCCGAAAACAATGCGGAGGAATGGGCCTGGTGGGTCGAACTGTGCGACGAGGCCAACCAAGCTCAATCGGATGAACCAGACCCGACGTTATGAGTCTGGGTGGTACGCCCTGGAGGCTTTGCGCAAGGGGTGGGCAGTATGGCGAGCCACGCGAAGTGTCCGATGCTCCGCGCTGCCTAACAGGAGAGTCAGC
>CAYTRP010000675.1:0-1845 GCA_964440195.1 uncultured Candidatus Sumerlaeota bacterium | reverse complement strand
GACGAAAGCTTGGTCTTGGGTTTCGAAATCCCCCCTGCCGGGCCATGCGGGATTCGCGCCTCGTGATTCACGAACAGCCAACCCCACCAAAACGAAGAACGACCTGTCCTCCGTAGCCGTGGCGAAGGAGGAAGAACGTGGAACTCGGAACGCGGAACTTCATTCCCCCTGTCCCCCATCGCCAACCCCGCCCGTGCATCCTCGCGCCGGGCCCCTCCAAGTCTCTCCCCGGAAAGGCCCGGAAGATACCAAAACATCCCAAAAACGACGCCACGGACACTCACTCTGAAATTTTTCAACTTCTGAAAGCCGCGTCACTACGTCACTCCCCGCCGCCCGGCACCAACGAAGAAACCGCGACTTGGAGAACCTCCTGCCTCATGCACCGGGCGTTTGCCTTCTATCCCTTGCCCACACAGACCCATGAGGGAATGACTCCCATTCCCGAAATGAGGGGAGTTGGAGGCGTCAGGGTCCCTGGACTTCCCTTGGAGCGATGACTGGAAGTGGCTTGTCCCCGTCGGGCCTGTTTTCGTTTGGCCCCGGTTTTCCCCTGCAACAGTTTCAAGACTCCCCATTTCGCCCCTTGCGCCGGTGTCCGCCACCGAAGACACCACCTGCTGCCATGTTCGCTTCCATTGAAAAAGCCTTCCTCAACTTGTTCGTCACCAGCGGTGGCGTACTGGTTCTTTTTGTCCATAGCCTGTTGGAAATCCGCTTTCGCGCCGGGGATATGCGGCGGCTGTTGCGCCAGATGGTCGTCATTGGCGTTCAGACTCTCCCCTTGGCGGTGATGATCGGGTTCTTTACCGGGATGATCATCGCGCTCAACGTGGGGGTGCCCCTCAAGGAGTTCGGGCAGGAGGACAGGATCGGCACTTTCCTCGGCCTCGCCATGGTGCGCGAATTCGGGCCGGTCTTCACCGCCTTCATTCTGGCCGCGCGTGTGGGTGCCGCGATGGCCGCCGAACTTGGCACCATGATCGTCGGCGAGGAAGTGGACAGCCTGCGCGTCCTCGGGATCAAACCCGTGCGCTATCTGGCCATGCCCCGCATTGTGGCCTCGCTGCTGATGAACCCGATTCTGACCACCTATGCCACAACCACCGGGCTGTTTGGCGGAATGCTTCTCGCGGAGGTCTATCTGGGGGTTCCGCGCGAGCAATTCTGGTACCGCGTCTATGAGTTCATGGACTGGGAAGAGATCCGCACCGGGTTGATCAAGTCGCTGGTCTTCGGTGCGTTGTACTCGTCAATCTGCGTGTATTACGGGCTCAAGACAACGGGCGGCGCCGAGGGCGTCGGCCAGTCAACGACCCGGGCCGTCGTCATCAGCCTGACGATGATCCTCGTGTCGGACTTCCTGCTGACCCGCGCGCTGATCGGCTAAGGCCCTCTTCCATCAGGTCATCGGCCTGAGCCGCACGGCGGTTCCGTAGGCGATGATCTCCGCCGCGGCGACGCCGATCTCGCTCGAGCAGAGCCTCATCCCAACGATGGCATCGGCCCCCAGCAGCCGCGCATCGGCCACCATCCGGTCGATGGCCTGCTCGCGCGTGGACGCCAGGACCTGGGTGTACTCGTGGATTTCTCCCCCCACGGCGTTCTTCATGTGGGCGATGATATCGTCGCCCGCATGGGTCGCCCGGACCGAGCATCCCTTCGCCAAGCCCATCCACTCGGCGACCTCCCGTCCGGGGACGCCTTCCGTGGTCGTGATGATCATCGGCGTATCCTCCGATAGCGATCATGGGGGCGCTCGAGCAGGTGCCCCCGGAGAACGCTCAGGAACAATGTCAGAAATCCCGCGACGATCAGGGCAATGGCACCCTTTACCCAGAAGTT
>CAYTRP010000674.1:0-1848 GCA_964440195.1 uncultured Candidatus Sumerlaeota bacterium | reverse complement strand
GTCGATTCTAACCCGGAGATTGATCGCGGGAGCAGCACCCGGTCAAGAGTTTTTTGCGCCTCGAGCGCATTTGCCATTCGGGCGCATTCCCAGGCGGCTCCGGCCTCCCCATTCATCCTTCCCCTTCAGTCCTCCGCCGGACCACCAGCCGCCATCAGCACGATGCGCGGGCGGAATTCGGCGACGACCTCGACGAGATCGGCCTGCGCGGCCATCACCTCGGCGATGGACTTGTAAACCTGCGGTGCCTCGTCGATGCCCGCATCCATCAATTCGACGCCCCGGTCGAGCAGGTACGCCATCATCTGCGGGCGCGTGAGGGATTCCTTGGCCTTCTTGCGGCTCATGCGGCGACCGGCGCCGTGGGCGGCGGAATCGAGGCTGGCCGCATTTCCCAAGCCGCGCACGATGAAACCCGGGTCGCCCATGGAGCCGGGGATGATGCCAAGGACGCCCTTGCCGGCGGGAGTCGCGCCCTTGCGATGCACGATGAGGCTTTCGCCGTCGTGATCTTCCCGCCACGCGAAGTTATGGTGGTTTTCGATTTGTAGCAATGGCTTGATCGACGCCGTACGCAGGATATGGCGATGGATGAGATCGTGATTCGCCGACGCATAGTTTCCCGCCAGCGTCATCGCGTTCCAGTAGGCCCTTCCCGCATCGCCCTTGAGGTCGAGCCACGCCAGGTTGGTGAACGGCGAATCAAGGGGCGTCTTCTCCCGCGCGATGCGCGTGTAGGTGCTCGCGATGTTCGCGCCCAGGCCACGCGAACCCGAATGCGAGAGCAGCGCAAGGTAGTTTCCGGCGGGAATCCCGAGGGAGTCGCCGCCCACGATGAGTTCACCCCACTCGACGAAGTGATTGCCGGAACCCGAGGTGCCGAGTTGCTCCCACGCCTTGTCGCGCAGGTGACGGATCTCCGGGTCCACCTGACCCCAAAGCGGATCATCCATCACGGCATGGTCGCGGCGCGTGCGCGCCTCAAAGGCGGAACCAACGCCAAAGCGCGTCTCGGACCGCAGGGCCTTGCGCAGGCGATCGCGCAGGCCCTCAAGCCGCGTGGAAGGAAGTTCGGTGATGCTCATCTTCATGCGGCAGGCGATGTCCACCCCCACGCCGTAGGGGATCACGGCCTCGCGCGTGGCGAGGACGCCGCCAATGGGCAGGCCATAGCCAACATGGCCGTCGGGCATCTGCGCGCCCCGCACGGCGATGGGCAGGCGACACGCGTTGCGCAGTTGTTCGAGGGCTTCCGCCTCGATCTGATCCTCGCCCCAGACGGCGTAATCAACGGGTTGGTCAAAGGGCCGCACGACGGTGCCCTTCGGGCGATGCTTCATGGATGATGTTCGCTTCTGGAATGGGAGTCAGGGAAGAACGTCGCCAACGGCGATGGAAAAGTCGGGGAAGGCGAGGGGGGCGATGGATTGGTCCTTGGAAACGACCTGGCGCCGACGGTAGCAACTGGTGGCGGGATCCGGCTCGCGATGCACTTCCAGCACATTGTCCTGCAAGTTGACGATCCAGTATTCGGCTATTCCGGCGCGGGCGTAGAGGGGGAGCTTCTTCCCCCGATCAATCCGAAGGGTCGCATCGGAGACTTCGATCAACAGATGGATTTGATCGGGCTTCGGATGGCTGGTACCCTCGAGATAATTCATATTCACCACCGCGACGTCGGGTTGAGGCAGGTTGAGCGGGTCCAGTGAGATGGCGCCTTGAATGGAAACGACCACACGTTTCTCAACCACGAGGGCGGCAAGAATGGCATTCAAAAGGGTAACGGTCTTGTTGTGTCGAGCCCCTATGGGTGTCATTCGGACAATCTCCCCTTCGATCAGTTCGAGG